>JBHEKO010000582.1:0-15249 GCA_041859475.1 Candidatus Hydrogenedentales bacterium | reverse complement strand
GGGAACACCGCCGCAAGCATTTCGATAATCGTCTTATTGATGCGGCAGTTGTCGGTGCTGAAGAAAATCGGCTTCTTGCTGTTCTCGACGCATGCCTTCACGCCGTAGAGCAGCGTCGTCTCGGGCTTGACCACGTCTTGCGGCATGACGGGAATCCCGATCATGTCGATGTGCGGCAGCGCTTCGCAGATGCGCGCGAACCGTTCGACGTCCGCCACCGCGGAGGACCGCGTCTTGCCCGTTTCGGAATCCACCCAGAACACGGCATTGTGGCCAGCGGCAATGCGCGGCTCGCTATCGCCTAGCGAAAACGCCGGCTTCCCTTCCCGGTCGAAAACGTCGAACCGGCGCGGGACCGTGGCAAGCGCATCTTCGATACAGGCGCGCGACATGCGCACGCACTTCCGTTCGTGGTCCACGGGCAATCCGCGCGATTCCACGAAGCGCAGCATGTCCGCGTTCAGCAGTTGCACGCCGCATTCGGAGAGAATATCGAGCGACGCTTCGTGAATCGCGCGCACTTCTTCGTCGGACAGGACTTTCAGTTGCGGCATTCGCATGGGTATCAGCCTTTAAGGTGCGCCAGGGTTTCCCGCAGCGATTGTTCGTCGTCCATGGAGGGAGCAAACTCCAGTCCGAACACGCCTTTGTATCCGGTGGCTTCGATTTGCTTGAAGACATAGGGATAGCGTACTTCGCCCGTGAAGATCTCGTTGCGGCCCGGCACGCCCGCGGAATGGAAGTGGCCGATGACGTCGATGTTCCCTTTGATGTGATCGATGAGATCGCCTTCCATGATCTGCATGTGGTAGCAATCGAACAGAAGCCGCAACCGTGTCGAGCCGATGGCCCGGCAAATCGCCGCGCCCAAATCGCTCGACGTAAGCCAGTAGTGGGGATGGTCGTGACGGTCGTTCAACGGCTCGATCAAGAGCGTGATTCCCGCCTTCTCTGCAAGATCGACCGTCGCCTTTAACCCTTCGATCACGGAGTCATACATCATTTCATCGTCCAATCCGGGAATCACGTTGCCCGTACACACGATTGTCGCAGGAATCCCTGCTGCCGTGTTGAAGGCGAGCGTCTTCGCCGTGCGCTCAAGCCATTCCGCCCGCTTGGAGGGATCGGTCAACCCGCCTCCGATGGTTCCGTCCGGCGCGCCGATAACCGTGTTCGTGATGCGCACGCCATTGCGTTCCGCGATGCGCGCCAACTCCGCGGGGGATCCGGAATAGCTCATGTCGACGAACCACATCTCCACGTTCTTGAACCCGATTTCCGCGGCCTTCTCGATGCGCTTCTCGAAGGGCAGGCCCGTCAGGGCCATCTCGATGCACAACCCGAGTTCCATGATGCGTCTCCTATCGTCACCAGAACGTGACGTAAATCGCCCCGTAAATGAGCCCAAGAACCAACCACCAGAAACCGACGCGCTGATACCAGGCGCTATACTTCGCCGCAACCGGCCCGGGAAGCGCCAGCATCGCGGGCGTCCAGTGCAAGGCAAGCGCCTCTTCCTTCGACTTCTCCTGCGTGAGCAGACTGACAACAGCCATCACGGCAAAGCACAGAATGCAGACCACGCCGCCCAACACGTAGGTGTTTGGAATGAAGTCCAACGCATCGGGATAGGCCTTCTGCAGATACGGGATGAGCGTGAGCGGAAACGTAAGGGCCATTGTAAACGTAGCCGCCTTGCTTGTCGCCCCCCGCCATAGAATTCCGAGAAGGAAGACGGCGACCGTAGGGCCCGCCATCAGAACCCAGACCTCTTGGCAATAGGAGAAGATGTGCTCCCATTTTGCCACGACTGGCGCGCAGACCAGCCCGACCAACAGGATGATCGCGCCCGACCACCGGCCAACAACGACGAGCCTCCTTTCGGCCACGCCTCGGTCGAGAAACCGTTGGTAGACGTCGATGGTGAATACCGTTGCCGCCGAGTTCAACAAGCTCGATATCGTGGACATGATCACCGCGACCAGTCCGGCTAGAACGATCCCCTGAAACGCGGGCGGCAGCAAGGTCGTTACAAGATACGGATATGCGGTGTTGGGGTCGGGCAGGTTGGGGTTCAGCGCGTACGCAATCAATCCCGGGAACGACACGGCGAATGCGAGCATGATTCCCAGGAACCCGCAAAGGACCATGCCCATTTTCGCGTGCCACTCGTCCTTTGCCCCAAGACACCGTTGGTTGATGTATTGGTTCGTGCAGTAGTACCACGTATTGGTTACAAGTGCGAGCGCCACCATCGCGGGCCACGGCAGTTTGGGATGGTCCATCGGTAGAATGAGGTGCGCGCGGTCGCCCGTTCCCACGATCGCTTCCCAGCCGCCTTCAACTTTGTACAAGCCAAGCACAAAGATGAGCAGACCTCCCAAGAGCAACAGGACGCATTGGAACGCATCGGTCCATGCGACGGACGACAGGCCGCCATAGACGGTGTATGCGCCGGTCACCACTGCGAGCAAAATCACGCAGACCCATATGTTCATGCCGAAGAGATTGTTCAGGAGCAGCCCGCCCGAATAGAGAACGACTGCCAAGTTTACGGCCGAGTAGCTGACGAGCGTCAATATCGCGAAGATCGTTCGCGAACCGGGCCCAAAGCGCCGCTCAAGAAACTCCGGCATCGTTGTCACATGGCACCGCACGAAGAACGGCGTGAACATCCAGATGAGGATCGTCAGCGCGGGGAAGATGAGCCATTCCCAGTTGGCAACGGCCAGCCCGTACGTGTAGGCGAATCCAACTTCCCCGATGAATTGTTCCGTGCTGATGCTCGCGGCCACCATCGACATGCCAACGGCGTACCACGGCAATCGCGATCCAGCCAGAAAATACTCGCGCGAATCGGTCTTCTCGCGCCGTCCCGCGACAAAGCCGATGATGGCCGTCGCAACCAAATACGCCACCATGATGACGGCATCAAGGACCCCAAGCTTCATAGTCCCCCCGCTTTCTTACCCGCAGAGGAGGCGTCGTATCCCCCACACGCCACCGCTTCCCAGTCTTCTCGCCTTAAGGATGTGCGGACAAACTAAAGGGAAGCCCACAACCGAATCAAGCTCAATAGGCGCTTCTTTCCTCATTGTCCGATCGGCCGAATCCGGCATATCCGTCCTCTCCACTTCTCCGTTCTTAGAAGTGAAGCACAATTCCCTCGGGGTCCGGGCGTTTCCGCGCACGAACCAGCGTCACGAAGAACACCGTGGCCACGCACGGAATCACCGATGCGACCAGGATGATGGGCTCGAACGAGACTCGCTCCGAAATCCGGCCGATGAGGAACGTGGAGAGCAACGCTCCCAGGCCGGCCCCGGTGCCGCCCAACCCCATTACGGAGGCCACGGCGCGCGAGTGAAACACGTCGGTAGGCAGCGTAAAGAACATGGTCCCGCAGCAGGCATACGCAAAGCTTGTGTATGCAAAGAGCGACAGCAGCAGGAAGTAGTTGTCCGTGCGCGTGGCCAAGGCCAAGACCAGCATGCTCGGCCCGAAGATGAGCAACACGGTTCGCCGGGAACGTCCCACGGGCCAGCCGCGTTTGATGAGCCAACTGGATAGCCCGCCCCCAAAGAAGTTTCCGAGGTCCGCGCCGAGAAACGGCGCCCAGAAGCCAAAGGCGCTCGCCTCCATGCTGAATCCCTTGCTCTTCAGGAACAGCGCGAACCATTCCGCCATGAAGAACCAGTAGGGATCGAGCAGAAATCGGCCGAGGACGATGCCCCACGTTTGGCGATAGCGCAGAAGCCCCCACCAACTCACCCGCGGTTGGTTCTCCGAGGAAACCGGATCGCAGGAACGGCCCGCCTTAATGTAGGCAAGTTCTTCGGCGGAAATGTTGGGGTGATCTTCGGGGAGGTGATAGAACCTGCGCCACAGCAAAAGCCACACAAGGCCCAGCGCCGCCGTGATAACGAATGCGGGCCGCCAACTGCCGAAGAATTTGTAGATGCCGACAACAATCAACGGCGCGACTGCGCCGCCTATGGAGGAACCGCTATCGAACAGCGCTACCGCCCATGCGCGTTCCTTGGCGGGAAACCACTCTGAAACGGCCTTGCAGCCGGCGGGGTTGTTCGCCGCCTCGCCGCAACCCAACAGAAACCGGAATGCCGCGAAACTTCCCTTGCCGTTCGCCATGGCCGTGCATGCGGCGACAATGCTGTAGAAAATAACGCTGAAGAATAGGCCGCGCTGCGTGCCCACGGTGTCGAGGATGCGCCCGAACACCGACTGCATAATCGTGTAAGCGACGCGGAACGAGTTCAGAATGAACGCGTAATCCTCATTGCTCCAATTGAACTCTTTCTTGAGAAACGGCGACAACGCGCCAAGCGTTTGCCGATCGATGTAATTGATGACCGTGATGAGAAAGAGCAGGCCGCCTATCCACCAGCGAAGATACGGAATGACGAATGGTCTTCGTGCAGCAGTCGAATTGGCCGGTGTTTCCTGCGGCACAGTGCGCTCCTCTCCGCCCGCGTACTGCATTCCCCCTGTTGAGATTCGCGGAGAATCATACCGCTTTCGCCGCCGGGTGCACACGCATATTTCGCAGGCGCCGCGCTATCCGGACTCCGCGAGTCTCGGGGTCCTGTATCGCGGACGTCTTCGTCTGCGCTCTTAGGCGTTTCGGGTCGAAGGTAGGGACGTTTCGCCGAAACGTCCAGGGGTCACCGAAGTCTGCGGATTGGCGAAGAGGCGTTTTCGGCGAAAGCGCCCTACCTGGCGCCCTACCTTGCGTCCTGCTATGCGAGCCTTTCCGAAAGTCCGAGCCGCCTCGCATTCTCCCGCCCGGACGGGCAAGCAAACGCGAGGCGGCTCGGAACTGTGGACGTGGGACTATTGGGTCGAAGGCAACCCTTCCGCGTCCGTTTGGATAGTAGTCTTCAATCCACTTTGGCCATACACCTTGACCAGCCCCGTCTCCGTGTCGAGCACGGAGAACACCGGCTCGGTCGCCGTGCCGCTTACCGCCGTCTGAAAACGGCTCCCAAACGTTACGCTTGAGTCGTTGTCATCGATCATGTTGATTTCCGAGCCTACCAGCAAGGCTGCCACGACACATAGCGCCGCACCGGTGAGCAGACCACACACGAACCACCCCAATGACGATTTCATCTTGTTCCTTCTCCCGCCCCCGTGGTTTTCTTTTCCCTTTCCCGACACTCTGGGAGCACCTGTACGATATCAAGCTGCGTGCCGGGTTCGGGGATCCCGTGCAAGTATTTGATAACATTTGGGTTCCTGGACCAGCCGCAAGCTAGCAGCCCCTAAAACTCTCGGCGCCACTCGCCAATTCTTGGCGAAAAGCCCCACCTAGGGGCCTGCGCGCCCAATGGCCCGCATCGATCACGGACGCTTGGTCGTGCCGGGGCAGTCGCGCAGATCGCACTTCTCCCTGCAAGTCCTTTCGCAACATACGGTTGTGGCAATCCCGATGTGGTTGCGAGAAACTCGGGTCTGAACTGATATTCTCCGTCGCGATGGGATACAATTGCCCCTATGGACCCCATGATGCCACCCCAAGAACCCGAACCAGCCATGCCCCTGCAGATGACCAAGGCCGTCGTGCGTTATGTCGGCACTGATTTTGCAGGCTGGCAGGTCCAGCCCAGACAGCGCACCGTTCAGGGCGTGATCGAAGAGGCGCTTGCGACGATCTCCGGGAATCCCGTCCGGGTAACGGGGGCAGGCCGGACGGACTCGGGTGTGCATGCCCTAGGGCAGGTGTGCTCGTTTGCGTGGCGCGCCGATGGCGACCTCGAACAACTGCGCCGCTCGCTTTCGGGGATGCTTGCGCCGGACATTCGATTCTTGTCCATCGAGCCGGCCGCCGAGGAGTTCCATGCGCGCAAGTCCGCCAAGGGAAAGCGGTACTGCTACTCACTCTTCATCGGCAAGGAGGCCGACCCCTTTACCGCGAAGTACGCGTGGAAGGTGACGCCGAAGATTGACCCGGAACGGCTGGCAGCCCTGTGTTCATTGGTGGAAGGCGAGCATGACTTCGCGGGGTTTCAGAGCAGCGGGGCTTCGGAGAAGCGCTCGACGCGCCGCACGTTGCATTCCGTGCGCGTGCTTCCGGGGGGCGTATTCACGCCGCTTGAAACGAACGGCCTTTGGCGCATCGAATTCCACGGCGACGGATTTCTGTACAAGATGATCCGAAACCTCGTGGGCACATTGACGGAGATTGCGCGGGGCGCGGTGCTCGATTCCCGCATCGCGGAGCGTCTCGCCTCGCCGGGGCCCTACCTCGGCCTCACGGCCCCTGCCCACGGCCTGACGCTCGTCGAAGTGCTGTACTGAAATTTCGCCCGCACAAAAAAAAGAAAGGCGCTATGTCACCTGGTGTCATAGCGCACTCTCAGAGGGTAAGACCTTGCAACCAGCCTAGGTCCTAGAGGCGGCGGGATGAACCGCCCTGAACTGCTTCCGTTCAACTGGCATTGGGTCTAAAAAAGGTCGACATCCGTGTCGCTCTGCCTCGACTTCCTTGTCTCGGCCTTGCACTTTCTTTATCGGCCTCGACGAGGAAAGCTTTAGCCGAGCCCGAATAAGAACATAAGCAGTTGGCGCAACAGAATCGCGGTGGACACAAAAAAGAAAGGCGCCACAATTATGGGATTGTGACGCACTCTAGGAGGGGGAAACTATGGAACTTTCAGGGAGTCGGGCTAGGGATGATAACCCAACTTTGTACTTCGAAGGCCGCGCGTAGGGATGTCCGCGTGGCCGGAATTCCGAAGGTTGGGCTTTGAGAGGAGCACCAACCCGATTCAACTTTTTTAGCGACTTCCTTGTCCCTTTGGCCTTGGCATCCTTGCCTCAGCCTCTCACTACAACTATCGGCGCGAGCGCAAGAAACTTGAGCATCATGTATACAGCGCTTGTTTCGATTCGATCGCGAATCGATAACGTCACGCGCGCAATGCGTCGAATGTATGTTGTGAAATCAAATCGGGACTGCGCGCCGCGTGATAATCACTGCTTGAACGCGCCGCCTAACACTGCTCGAACATAGCGCGCGTATCCTCTATACTCCTTCGACAATTCGCCCGCGCGGTCGAGCAGCAGATTCGTTGCAACGACCGCGGCGCGATCGATTCATCGAAGGCCGTCTTCTCCGTTCGAATCGTCTCGCGAAAAACATCTTCAGGGAGTTACGTATGAAGTCCGCTTGTATTCATTTCGGATTGCTTGTCGCGCTTGGCGCGATGGTGAGTGTGCCGGCAGTCAGTGCACAGGAGCCCACCGCCAAGAACATCATTGTCTTCATTGGTGATGGCATGGGGTTCAATCACGTGCTTGCATCGGACTACTATGAGAATGGCGACGCGGGCATGCATCTCTACGAACGCGAGTTCAAGAACCTCGCAATGTCGACGTACTCGGTCAATCTCAAAGAGGGATATGACCTGACCAAGGCGTGGACCGACTTCAAGTACTTCTCGTCCGCTGCAACCGATTCCGCGGCGGCGGCTACAGCCATGGCGACCGGCGTCAAGACGACGAACGGCGCGATCGGCGTGGACCCCGAAGGCAAGCCTGTCGAAAACGTCGTCGAGCGCGCCGAGAAGGCGGGCAAGTCCAGCGGCGTGATCACCACGGTGCCGCTCAGCCACGCGACGCCCGCGGGCTTCTCCGCGCACGATGCGAAGCGCAGCAACTATTCTATCCTCGCGCGGCAGATGATTCTCGAGAGCTCGATGGAGGTCGTCATGGGCGGCGGGCATCCACTGTTCGACGATGACGGCAAGCCGCGCACGCCCGATACAAGCACCAATGCCAATCCCAAGGAATTTCAGTTCGTGGGCGGTGTCGAGACGTGGAACAAGATTCTGGATGGTTCCGCCGGCGCCGATGCGGACGCCGACGGCAAAGCCGACCCGTGGACGCTGGTGCAGTCGCGCGAGGAGTTTCGGAAGCTTGCGTCGGGCGATACGCCAAAGCGCGTGCTAGGCGTTGCGCAGGCTGCGCAATCGCTTCAAGTCGATCGGAGCGGCATCGACGATGAACGCAAGGACGATGCACCGTTTCAAACGCCTTTGCTTGAAACGCCTCCCTCGCTCGCCGAGATGACGAAAGGCGCACTCAACGTGTTGGACAACAACCCCAAGGGCTTCTTCCTTATGGTTGAAGGAGGCGCCGTCGATTGGGCCAGCCATGCGAATGCCGGCGGCCGTCTCATCGAGGAAATGTCGGACTTCAATCGCGCCATCGAAGCCGCCGCGCACTGGGTCGCCGAAAACAGCAATTGGAACGAGACGCTCGTCATCGTCACGGCCGATCACGAGACCGGCTACGTGTGGGGACCCGGCTCCGATCCCGAGTGGACCCCTGTCGTCAACAACGGCAAAGGCGTGATGCCCGGCATCCAGTTCAACAGCAAGGGCCACACGAATAGTCTGGTTCCGTTTTACGTCAAAGGCGCCGGCGCCGAACTCTTCGAAGCGAAAGCCACCAACACCGATACGAAGCGCGGACCGTTTATCGACAATACGGATATCGCAAAGACGGCCTTCGAGCTGATGCGCTGAGCGTAGCCTTCGAAGAGTTGGGCAGAAGTGGATTCTCGCGCCGGTCGAGCTAAACAGGTTCGACCGGCGCTTCATTTCTGAGGAGGGAGCAGTAGACGCGCAACTGCGTTACTGAATTCGAGTAGAGCCGAGAGGACTGTGGAATTACAGACGCCTGTGACCCGCGGACGTTTCGGCGAAACGTCCCTACCTTTCCGCGGGCGGGTTGGACGCAGCTTCAATTTGATCGCAGAACGCTTCGACCGCCTTCGCGACCGCTTCCGCGTCGTAGTCCCAATAGATGTGGTGGTTGGAACGGTCGAACCAGAGTAGCCGTTTCGCGTCGGAAGCCATTGCGTTGAATGCGTTCTCCGCGGCCTTCGGGCTTGCCGCGATGTCTCCATGCGAGTGAATCATCAGCACGGGACAGGTGACGCGGGAGAGCGTGCCGGAATCGTTCGCGCGACGTCCAAGGTCAATCAGCATGACGCCCGTCTTTGTCGGTATCCACGTGTAGGAGACGATCTGCTTCTTCGCCTCCTTGCGATTGACTTGTGTGAACAGCCGTCCTTTGTACGCCCATCGCGAAAGGACGCTGCCCACCTTTGTCCAGCGCTCCGGCTTCATGCCGTAGTACCAGCGGTCGGTCATCCCGAAGTACGCGCCGCCCAGCACAATGCCATCGACCGGAATCCGAGCCGCGGTCAGCGTCGAAAGCGCCCCGCCCATCGAGTGCCCGATCAACACGACCCGTGCATGTTTCTCGCGCAACGCGTTGGCTTCGGTTTCCACGGCCGAGATGAGATCGGCAGCGGTTACGTCTTCCAGGTCGCGCGGACTGGTCCCATGACCGGGCAGACGCATCACGCGGACCCGCCATCCCTTCGCCGCCAACCGCTCCGGAAGCTCGTTGAAGTTGTTGCCCGCACCCGCGAACCCATGAACGAACAGGACGGCTCCCGGGGCATTCTCGGGTCCCAGGTCGCGCTCTTCGGCGCCAACCATTACGCCCGTCGCGGAATCGCGCGGGGCGCGGCGGTCGGCGGGGTCAATAAGGAACGACGGGATCATGGAGCACGCCAGTAGAAGTGGGGCGGCCAAGAGAAGCAGGAGAAGAGAAAGCCTTCGGCCTCTTCGGCGCCCGCCCTTCTTCTCCGCGTTTCGGCACACGGCTTCCGGTTGCGACACGGCGCGTCTCCCCCCTGCGGGTCAGTCAGGCCACGCGTATTACTCGCCCACATCCAGTTCTTTGGCCATCGACTTGACTCGTTTGAGGTCCATTTTGCCCGTGCCCAACACGGGGATCTGGGCAATGCGATAAAACGACGTAGCCTTGGGACGCCATAAGTTGGGCAGGTCGCAGGTCTTGAGGCGCTCGACAAGCACTTCCAGTTCGCCGTCCATGAGCGTATGCAGTACCACGAGGCGTTCGCCTTTCTGCTCGTCCGGCACGCTGGTAACGGCGAAGGTCTGGTCGTTCATCTCCAACAGTTGGTGGAGCGTTTCTTCGACTTTGTTGTGCGGAACCATTTCGCCGGCGATCTTGCTGAACCGCGCCAAGCGGTCCGTGATGGTAACCATTCCATCCTCGTCCACGGCCGCCATGTCGCCCGTGTTGTACCACCCGTCGATGAGCACGTGAGCCGTCTTCTCGGGCTGGCCAAGGTAGCCCTTCATGATGTTCGGGCCCTTCACCCAAAGCACGCCGGCCGTGCCGCATGGCAGGATTTCGTCCGTGTCCGGATCGGTGATCTTCACCGAGATGCCCGGCAGCGGAATACCGATCGTCCCATGGCGCGTCCCTTCCCAATAGAAGCCGGGGGCCTGGTAATTCGGGACGTTAATCGATACCGCAGGCGAGCACTCCGTCGTGCCGTAGCCTTCCAAGGGTTCGACGCCGAACTTGGAATGAAACGCTTCGCGGATTCGCGTGGGCAATTTTTCCGCGCCGGTCACCACGTAGGTCAAGCTCGCCAGCTCTTCCGGCAGGCACCGGCGGATGAAGCCTTGCAGGAAGGTGGGCGTCGCAATGAGAAAGCGCGGACGATACTTATAGACAAGCTGCCCGATGATCTTCGGTTCAAGCGGATTGGGATGGTACACCGTAAAGAAGCCGCGCCACAGTGGCAGCCACAACGTGCCCATGAATCCAAACGAATGGAAGAACGGGAGGATACCCATGATGCCGTCGCCGACATTGTGCGGGAATACCTGGGCCGTTGCTTCGAGATTCGTCAGGACGTTTCGATGCGTAAGCATCACGCCTTTGGGCTCGCCTTCGCTGCCGCTCGAAAAGATGATCGTCGCAAGGTCGTTCTCCGAACGCCCGCGTGGAGAACCAAGAATCCACTCGACGGCGCGCAGCGGCATGAACAACCCAATGAGCAGCGCGACGACACGGTCTTGCGTTCCCATTTGCTTTCGAATGTCGTCGAGAAACACGGTTTCGCCGGGCACCTCGACCGGCACGCGCTCGAGAAATTCGCGGGCCGTCAGCACGTGGCGGATGTTGCACTGCTTCGCGGCGGACGCGAGCGAGTCGTTCGACGCCGTATAGTTCAGGTTGACGGGCACCTTGCCCATCATCTGCAGCGCGATGTTGACCATCACGCCTCCGACGGATTGCGGCAACAGAATACCGGTCATCTCCTCGGGACCAATCGCCTTCTTGATACGGCGAGCAAGGGCGATGCTTCCGATATACGTCATCAAGAACGACATTCGCGGGACTCGGCTGTCGCCCACGCACAAGCTAAATGGATGACGCCGTACCGTGCGGACGAAGGCGCGGTGCAGCAGCGAGACGTCGAGCTTGCGGTCCATGTACGCTTCCGTGCCCAACGTCCGAATCGCGGTGCGCACATCATTCACCGTGCTCTCGGAAGGAATTGGCGCGCCGAAGCCGATCAGCATCGGGTAAGGAATCGTCCGCGGTATCTTCCATCGGATACCGCCCTCCGTGGGTTCGTACAAGGTCCCCCATGTCCGGTCGAGATACACGGGAATGACGGGGGCGGTGGTCTGATGCATCAAACGTTCGAAGCCCTTGCGAATCGCGGCGACGGGCGAATCCGGCGCGATGCGGCCATCGGCGAACACGCACACCAATTCGCCGTGCTGCAACGCCGTGGACGCCGCATGCAAGGATTGCGCAAGGTCGCGCGGTCCGCCCTGAAGCGGAATGGTGATGACGCGCATCATCTTCGCCATGCGCCGCATCCAATCGACTTGCTGGAATCCATCCGACAAAACGAAGCGGATGGGGCGGTCGATGGCCGCCGTGATCACGAGGGCGTCCACGAAGGAGAGGTAGTTGGTGATGAGCAGCGCGCCGCCGCGTTCCGGAATGTTGACCCTGCCGCGAAGTTCAAGCCGAAGAAAGGTGTTCGACAAAATCCACAGGACGGCGCGCACGAATATCTGCGGCGTCATGATGCACGTGACCACCAATACGGTGAGCGTCAGCAAACCCGTGAAGAAGAAGACGCCGTGACTGCCGATGCCCAAGTACGAAAGGAGCAGAAATGCGGGGGAGGCCGCAAGAATGCCCACCCACGTCAGCATATTCGCCGTGGCCATGATACTGCCGCGAATGTGCTGCGGGCTGCGGTGTTGAAGGCCCGCCGCCAAGGGTACGTCGAACATGCCGCCGCCAACGCCAATTCCGAACATCAGGATAAGCACCGGGTAATACGCGAAGCCCGGCCACGCCAACAGCATGCACAGGGTGGCCAGGATCGTGCCGCCTATCGGCACAAAGCCGAATTCAACTTTGCCGCGCGAGAGGTATCCCGCAGCGATTGAGCCCATTCCGATTCCCAGCGAGAGAACACCGCTCATGATCCCTACCTCGGTCATGCCGAGTCCGAGGTTCACCGTTGCGAATACGACAATGTTCTGCAAGAGGAGCGCCCCGGCGAACCAGAAGTAGGAATACCCGAAGGCGATCATGTAGAGCCAGCGGTCGCTCATGATGACCCGCAGATCGCGGCCCATGCCCGCCCACGGATTCAAGCGTATCGGTTGTTCGGGATTGGCCGCGGGTGGCCGCATGATGAAGTGCGACGTAAGCGTGCCGATTGCCGCCAGCGCAAGCAGGATACAGCCGCCAATGTACATGCGGTCGTGGCCTAGGATGTCGTAGAGTTTGCCGCTCAAGGCCCCGCCCAGAATGATGGCGACCATCGTGCTTCCCTGGACGATCCCATTCGCCCAAGAGAGCTTCGTGTCGTCCAGCGTTTCGGGAAGCAGGCCGTACTTGGGGGGGCCAAACATGGCTGCTTGGGATGCAAGTAGAAACAGGCCAATCCACAGGAGCGCGGGTTGGTGATATAAGAAGCCGAGCGTCCCCAGAGTCATCACCGCGACTTCCAGGTATTTCGTCCAGACGGCAACGTCCTTCTTGCTGTAGCGATCCGCGAGCGAACCGAACAGGCCCGGGAAAACCACGAAGGGCAATGCAAAGATGAAACCGGCCCACGCCGTAATGTGAGCCACCTGATCCTCATTGGGCGTTCCTTGGCCGTCCGCAAGCGAGACCACTCCCGCCAGAATGGGAATCATCAGGTACTTGTACAATTGGTCGCTGAAGGCGCCCTGCGCCTGGGTCACCACCAAAGCCCAGAAGCCCCGTCGATTGTATCCGGACGGCTCCTCGGCATGTTCCTGCGCGCTCATGTTCTATACCCTCATGTAAGGCGGCCGCGTGTTGCAGCACACGCCAGCCCTCACCATTCGAATGCAGCCTGCCTACGGATGCGCGAAAGTCTCTTGCAGCAAGGTCTTTCCCACGCGCACCCGCTCTAACAATCCGATCAGGGTCTTACAGTCCCGCTCCGTGAGGCCTTCCATGACCTCATGCACCTTCTCGCGATACAAGGGTTCCAGTTCGTCCAATAGCGTGTGGCCGCGCTCCGTCATCTCTACATGGTAGATGCGCCGGTTGTCCGGCACATCGATGCGCTCCACCAACCCCTTGCTTTCCAACTTGTCCAGAATTGACGTGATGCTCGCCCGCGTCACCACCAGGCGCTTGCCCAAGTCCGTCTGCGTCACGTGGCGGGGATTGTACTTCAACGAGAACAACACATTGAACTGCGCTTCCGTCAGGTCGTGCTGGCGAAACAACTGGTCCGCGGCCGTCGTCAGCATGTTCGCGGTCCGGACAATGTTAAGCACCGCCTCGTGACAAATGTCTTTGAATGGCATATCCAGGTTCAGCTCTTTAGCAAGCGACATGGTGACAATTCCTTCTACTTCGCTTCGCAACCTGGCGTCATTGTATCACGGCTTACCGTTAGATGTCAAACAATTTCGGCCACGCTTGTCAATCGAGTCGTAAGTATTGTAGATACAGCATCTTACTGTGTACACGACAATTGACAGCCAAGACCTTGCCCGCCGGAAACCTGTCCATTTAGCTATAGATCCCCATGAGCGGAGCCAGAGTTCCTGACTAGTTCTTGGTAAAATTGCCCCCACGGCCCCCGGCTATACCAAGAGAGTGCAAGGGTCGCAGCGGAGCGCAGAGAATCAACCTCTGCGAAAGAGACGACGAAGCCGTCCGCTTGTAGTACAAAGACCCGATGTCCTGGATAAAACTCAGGGTGATTCCGGGCATTTACACAGGACTTGGCGATTCTCGGGGAATGTTGCCCGTTCCCGCTGTCGGACGCGGACTCGCGCCGCTGTTGACCGCACGCGTGCCCTCTGCGACACTGAGCCGCGCACTTCGCTTGAACCGAGGGAGGGGGCTGTGCGGCGAATACTGGCGCTGTGGGTCGAGCTCTTTGTCGTGTGGGTGATGCTGTTTTCAGCGGCCGCCTATGCGTGGCCCGCGCCATTTCGAGCCTTTTCGCCGGCGATTGTGCCGGCCTTGGGCGTGATCATGTTCGGTATGGGCATGACGCTCCAGGCCGAAGATTTCGCTCGGGTCGCTCGCATGAAGCTGGCGGTGGCATGCGGGTTGACCGCCCAGTTCATTGTGATGCCGTTGTCGGCGTGGGCTATCGCCAACGTGTTCCGGCTACCTCCGGAACTCGCCATGGGATTCATCATCGTCGGCGCATGCCCCGGAGGCACGGCATCGAACGTCATCAGCTATCTCGCGAAAGCGGATGTCGCGTTGTCCGTAACCATGACGGCGCTTTCGACCTTGGCGGCAATCGTCCTCACGCCATGGCTGATAGGTGTCTTGGGTGGACAGTTCCTGCCTGTCAATTCATGGGATCTGTTCATGAGTGTCGTCAAGATTGTATTGGCGCCGGTTGCGGCAGGGTTTGGAGTCCGGCGTATGATGGGGGGACGGACGCAGCACAGAATCCTGGAATGGCTTCCCGCGACCTCCGTGCTGCTCATTTCGATGGTCATTGCCTCAATTGTGGCGATGTCGCGCGACCGGCTTTTCGAAGCCATCGGCACGGTAGGCGCGCTGGTCGTGCTGCACAATGCGATTGGGCTTTCGTTGGGGTATGCTTTGGCGTCGGCGCTCCGTCTTCCAAGATCCGTGCGCCGGACCATCGCCATTGAAGTTGGCATGCAGAACAGCGGCTTGGGTGTTGCGTTGGCCACGGCGCATTTCGCGAGTACGCTCGTGGCCTTGCCGTCGAGCGTGTTCAGTGTGGTACATAATCTAACCGGGTCCGCGCTCGCCGGGTATTGGGCGCGTGGCGTTGGAAAAGAGGTAGAAAGCAATGGTCGTTGACGAGCGAATTAAGTTGGC
>JBHEKO010000478.1:0-3736 GCA_041859475.1 Candidatus Hydrogenedentales bacterium | reverse complement strand
AACGCCCGCCAAACACGCGTCCATCCTTCGAATTGCACAACATGAAAGACCCGCGCGCCCAAGTATCCCATTGCGAATACAAGGAGCCCAACGACCGGAGTCAGAGATAGCCCGCGATTTTCGCACTCGCGCGCCCCCAGGTATACCGAGAGAAACAACGCAAGCGCCATCATCGCCGTGTACGAGTTGACCGATGCGCCTGAGATATGAAAAAGCTCTGGTCTCATAAACGTATTCGACTCAGCGTCCTTGTCTCCCTGGTAGCAAGAGCCAATGGACGCTGCGCTCTGTAACGCCGGCTTCCGGCCGGCTCTTCAGCCAATCGCCCGGCTCACCTTAGTACGATCCATCCATGCCGAATTCGAGGCTTATTCCTGCACGTGCGCATAGAACCCGGCCATAAAACATCAGCATGGTACCCGTTTTCCCCGGAGTGCGCATCAATCAAATACAGATACGGGAGACATTCACGAACTTTGCGAAGGAGCCCAGCGTTGTTCTCACTACCGAAAGTCAGAGTGTACGAAGGTCCAGACGGTTCCACGGTAGAAGTGCTGGGGATGACGTCCATTTGTTACAAAGAAGCGGGAAAAGAGATGCGCATAGACTCCGAAGTCCTTTTGGGCTCACGAGGATTGCGCGTCTACGCGGAGTCCATCACGCGATGGGATTCTAGCAGCGCCAACGGCTGCCTGAGCAATAACGAGCGGCAACGGATTCTCGAGTGCATCAGAGAAGCATTTCGCTGCAAAGGGCATGACATCGAGATAGTCCCCCTACGGGACGCTGGTGTGGAGCCCTTGAAATCCTCCAACTGGAAAGACAAACCGGTGGAGATTGCCACGCCATGCCGTGGACGCTTCTTTTGTCTGGATACCGCACCTCACAGGCCCCGTGCTTCCGGAGAGTGATTCGAGCTGCCGAAATAGAATAGGATGGCGCACTGCAAGCGTATTCATGTTTAACGGTAAAACGCTCAAATGACTCTCCCGACCAAACCGCCTCTCGCGGCCTATGCCGCGTGGCTATCCGTGTGTTTCTTTTGGGGAACGACATATCTGGCCATACGCATCGGTGTGGGGAGTCTTCCGCCTGCGCTCTTTGCGGGCATACGGTTTGTCATTGCGGGCCTGCTGTTCATGACAATGGCCCGGCTCGCCGGAATCTCCCTGCCGCCCTGGAAGGCATGGAAGGACATGGCCATCTCCGGCTTCCTATTCCTGGCCTTCGGCAACGGCCTGGTCGTCTACGCGGAGCAGTTCATATCGAGTGGCATGACCGCCATTATTATCAGCACCACCCCTATGTGGGTCGTGATCGCCGAGTCGCTGCTACCGCCCCGGCGAGGTCTCAACCTTCTCGCGATTGCGGGCCTGTTCCTGGGTACGGGAGGCGTGTGCATCATCTTTCATCGCGAGTTGATGGAGACCGCATTCGACTTCGAACACGTTCGGGGTCTGCTTTGCGCGCTTCTGGCCACGTTGGGCTGGAGCACGGGCACCCTCTTCGTGAAGCGCAGCTCCATCCATTCTTCGCCCTTGGCAATCGCAGGGCCGCAGAACGTCATCGGAGGCTCGATACTGGTGCTTCTGGGCCTTGCACTCGGAGAAGCGCCCGAGTTCCACCTTAATCTAAGCAACACCCTTTCCCTGGGGTACCTCATCGTATTTGGCTCCCTGGTAGGCTACGGGTCCTTCATCTACGCCCTTTCAAAACTGCCCGCTGCCGTCGTCACCACCTACGCCTATATCAATCCATTTGTCGCGCTGACTCTCGGATGGATCGTCTTGCACGAACCCCTCTCCCCGGCCATCCTCCTGGGGAGCTGCATCACGATTGCCGGGGTGGCACTCGTCAATCGCTCCACCCGAATCGCACCGCCTCAGCGCTGATTCGTGTGTCGCACGTGCCTTGCCCGTTCGCTATAATGCGCGAGGCGCAAGCGGAAGGTAGCCCCCTTGTGCCGACGATCTGGAGGATTCTCCACGATCAACCGAAACCAAGCGAATACATCGCTTCTTGAAGGAGACGATACGATGCCTCACACATCCGAACGTGTCGCCCGGCTGGGCGCCCTTGTCGTGCTTTTGGCTGCGGTTGCACTGAATCCGCTAACGCCTTTCGCATGCTCGCAGGCTCCGGTGGAAGTCGACAAGATCGCCGCGGCGTTGCCTGCCGAAGCCAGCGTCAAGCCCGCGGCCCCGCGCAAGATCCTCGTCTTTACGCTCTGCAAAGGATTCGTCCATAGCTCGATTCCTACGGGCGTCAAAGCGCTGGAGATGATGGGGGAGAAGACCGGGGCCTACACCATCGTGCATAGCGAAGACCCCGCCTCGCTTTCCGCCGAAAGTCTCAAAGGCTTCGACGCCGTGTGCATGTTGAACACGACCGGCGAACTCTTTGAAGACACCGCGCTACGCACCGGCCTGATTGACTACGTGATGGGCGGGAAAGGCCTCATCGGCATTCACGCCGCCACCGACTGCTTCTATCAGTGGGCCCAGTACGGCGAGATGATGGGCGGCTATTTCGACGGCCATCCCTGGGGTTCGGGCGACACCGTGACCCTGAAGATCGATGATCCCGGCCACCCGGTCACGCGCGCCTTCATGGGAAAACCGTTCACGATCATGGACGAGATCTATCAGTTCAAGCCGGAGCCGTATTCGCGCACGAAGCTGCGCGTACTGACAAGCCTTGATGTCGAGAAGACCGACATGACGAAGAACGGCATCAAGCGAACCGACGGTGATTTCGCCGTCGCGTGGGTGCGCGCGTTCGGCAAAGGACGTGTCTTCTATTGCTCGCTCGGGCACAACGAGAAGACGTACTGGAACCCTCCGGTGCTTCAGCATTACCTCGACGGTATCCAGTTCGCCCTGGGCGACTTGGCGGCCGACGCAACTCCGAGTGGAGAACTCCCGGCAGACCATCTTGAAAAATCGCGCGCCGAGCTTGAGGCCTATCTCCTCCAAAAGTAATCTCTGGCCGTGGGCCATTAGCCGATCGCCGATTTGCCTTGTGTATTCATGAGGTTAGCAGTTCCTTTTGTCATCAACTGTCCACGCATGAGAAAGGAAATGGAACTATGCCGGGAATGCTTCACGAACACGTCGCGGTCGTAACCGGAGCCGGGCGTGGTATTGGCGCCGCGACCGCAAAGCTGATGGCCGAACAGGGTGCGCGTGTCGTTGTGTCCGATCTGGATGCCGCCCCCGCCGAGTCCGTCGTTAGGGAAATTGTAGAAGCGGGTGGCACGGCCATGGCTGTTCCCGGCGACATTACGGACCCGGCCTTTCCCCAAGCGCTCTTGAAGGCAACGGTCGATGCGTACGGCAAACTCAACATCCTTGTAAACAACGCCGGCTTCACGTGGGATGGCGTTATCCAGAAGATGACCGACGCCCAATGGCAGGCGATTATCGATGTCCATCTCGGTGCTCCATTTCGCCTGATTCGCGCCGCCGTTCCCTACATGCGCGAAGCCGCAAAGGTGGAGTTGGGCGCAGGACAGAAGCCCGCCCCGCGCTGCATTATCAACGTTTCCTCTACCTCGGGTCTTCACGGCAACGCAGGACAAATCAATTACGCCGCAGCGAAGATGGGCATCGTGGGCCTCACCAAGACCATCGCGAAAGAGTGGGGGCAGTTCGGCATTCGTTGCAACGCCGTCGCCTTCGGCGCTATCGAAACACGCCTCATCAAAGCCAAGGAAGCAGGGGAGACGATCTCCGTG
>JBHEKO010000260.1:0-7846 GCA_041859475.1 Candidatus Hydrogenedentales bacterium | reverse complement strand
TCGCGGGCCGCGTCCAACGCCTTCGATTGTGCGTCGGCCTGATCCGCGCGCAGGTGCAAGTCATTGAGCGAGTCTTCTACGTCGCCGAAAGCCGTGAGGACCGTCTTGCGATACGTGGCGTCGAGTTCGTCGTAACGCGCTTTGGCCTTGCGCAGGTTCGCGCGCAGCTTCCCTCCTTCGAAGATAGGCAGGGAAATGCTTGGGCCTAGCGACCACGTCCGGTTGCTCCAGTCCAGCACGTCTTTGAAGTCCGTGCTTTCGAATCCCGCGGAACCGGTGATCTTCACCTTCGGGAAGAACTCGGCTTTGGCGACGCCGATCTCAGCGCACGCGGACGCGAGGTTCGCTTCCGACTCGGCCACATCGGCCCGGCGCCGGAGCACGTCTCCGGGCATCCCCGCGGGAATGACGGGCGGCGTGCCTTCCAGCGGCCGCGCATCGAGGGCAAAGTCGGTGGGCGCGCGCCCCAGCAGGATGGCGATGGCATGCTCAACGTCTGCGCGCTGCCTGCGGATATCCGCCATGTCCGCGCGCGCCGATTCCAGTTGCACCTTGGCCTGCAGCAAATCCGTCACTTGCGTCAGACCCGCTTGCACTTTGTTTTGCGTGAGATCGACTTGCTCCTGATACAAGGTCAGATTCTCTTCGAGGATCTTGTTTTGGGCGTCGAGCGCGCGCAGGTTGAAGTAGTTCTGCGCCACGTCCGCCAGCAAGGTCTGCCGCACGACTTCCAAGTCATACTCCGACGACCTGATCTCGGCGCGGGCCGATTCGTAGGACCGCCGCACGCGTCCCCAAATGTCGATCTCGTAGGAGAGGTCGAAGGGAATCGTGTAGGAATTCGTGATCGTCGCCGCCGAAGCGGACGTCGTTGTACTGCTCGTGCCACTCTGCAGCAGGCTCGAACCCAGGCTGCCCGTGGTCGACGAGGTCCCCGTGCCGGTCGTCGTGGACGATTGCCCCAACGAGCTGATCGAACTCACCAAGCTCGATGCCTTGTTGACTACCGACGTGAGCTCGTTGAGCTTCGTGGCCGTGGAGTCGGAATCGGAGGTGTCTGCGCCCGGCCTGCGGGAGCGTGTCGCCGAGGGACTCATCGTGACTACGGGAAAGAATTCGCTCTTCACCGACGTCGCGGAAGCGCGCGCCTGCGCCACGCGGGCCATGGCCGCCTTCAGATCGTGATTGGCTGCGAGGGCCTCCTCTTCGATCGCATTGAGGTCCGGATCGCCAAAGAGCTTCCACCAGTCCAACGCAAGGCTGGGGTCTGCCGACTCGTTCGCCGTGGCGCTCTTGTATTGAGTGGGCGTCTTCAAATCCGGACGTTTGTAGTCGGGCCCTGTCGCGCACGACGACAGCGCCGCAACGAGCGCAAGCGCACTCGCCGCGTGGACGCACATCCTGAACCGATTGCGAATCATAATCCCCCCGTCAAACCGGCGTGGTGCGTCGTTGTCCAACTCCGAGTTCCCGCCGGTGCCGGAATCGTGAAAACTTCGATCGTTGTTACTCATGGCGAAGCGCCTCGATGGGATCCAATTGAGCGGCCTTGCGCGCAGGGAAATATCCGAACACGACACCGACCGCGGCAGAGAATAGAAATGCGATAGCGATGATGGGCACGTTATACACAAGGGGCATTTGCAGCAGGCTTGCCAATCCGATGGATGCTCCGAGCGCGATGACGATCCCAATCAATCCCCCAAAGGACGACAACACAACGGCTTCGACCAGAAACTGAAGGAGCACTTCGCGTTCCAACGCGCCGATGGCCAGGCGCGTGCCGATTTCGCGCGTGCGCTCCGTGACCGACACGAGCATGATGTTCATGATGCCGATGCCGCCCACCAACAGGCTCACCGCCGCAACCGCGCTCAACAGTGCCGTCATCACCTTCGTAGTCCCCGAGAGCATGTTCGCGATCTCTTTCAGATCCATCACGTTGAAATCGTCTTCTTCGTTCGATGAGAGATGGCGGCGCGACCGCATCAGTATGCTGATGTCCTTCTTGGCCCGATCGGTGGAAACGGCGTCTTTGACGGAGACTTGAATCATGCCCACTTCCTCGTTGCCTGAGATACGGCGCTGGAACGTCCGTAGCGGCACGATTACAACGTCGTCCTGATCGGTGCCCATGGTCGACTGCCCCTTGGGTTCGAGAAGACCGATCACCTGGCACGACAACTTGTTGAGCCGGATGTTCTGCCCGATTGGGTCCAGCTTTCCAAACAGCTTGCTGCGCACCGTCTCGCCGATGACGCACACCGACGTGCCCTGCCGCGCCTCGCTATCCGTGAATGCGCGCCCTTCGCGCACGCGCCGGTTCGTCACCTTGAAGTACTGATCCGTGCTCCCCGTAACGGACGTCGTCCAATTCTCGTTGCCCAAAATAGCGGCTATGGAACTGTTCGACACCGGAGCGACCGCTTGCACAAGAGAGATGTCGCGCTCGATCGCTTGCGCGTCCGCCAACTTGAACGGCGAAGCGCCCGAGGATTGTCCCGGCCCCCGCATCTTCCCGGGGGTGACCATCAGGAGGTTGCTGCCAAGGCTCGCGATCTGTTCGGTCACCTGTTTCGTCGCTCCGCCGCCGAGCGTCACGAGCACAATGACGGCGGAAACGCCAATGATGATGCCGAGCATCGTCAAAAACGAGCGCATGACGTTTCGTCGAAGTTCGCGCAGGGCCAGCAGTAGCGCGTTCCCTAGCATGGCACGGCGTCCTTTTGATGATGATCGTTTTCGATCAGCCCGTCCTTGAAATGCACTACCCGCCGCGCGAACTTGGCCATATCCGGCTCGTGCGTCACCATGACGATCGTAATTCCTTGCTCGAGGTTGAGCGCGGTGAGTAGGTCCATGATTTCGGCGCTGCGTTTGGAGTCCAGGTTTCCGGTTGGCTCATCTGCCAGTAACACGACCGGCTGGGTGATCACCGCTCGGGCAATGGCGACGCGCTGTTGCTGGCCTCCGGAGAGTTCGCTCGGCGTATGATGTTCCCATCCCGTCAACCCCACCTGCGCCATCGTTTGAAGCGCGCGTTTATGCCGCGCACTGACCTTCTCGCCACGGTAGATCAACGGAAGCTCCACATTTTCCAGGGCTGATGTGCGGTGGAGAAGGTTGAACCCCTGGAACACGAAACCGAGGTAGTTCCTGCGCAGGAGAGCCCGCTGGTTCCGCGTGAGCATTCCGACTTCGACCCCGCAGAACCGGTAAGAACCTTCGGTGGGCGTGTCCAGGCAACCAAGGATGTTCATACATGTGCTTTTGCCCGAACCGCTGGGGCCCATGACAGCGACAAACTCGCCGCGATGGATCTGCAGGTCCACGCCCCCCAGCGCTTCCACGGTGGCTGTGCCCGTACCGTAGATCTTCGTCACCCCACGTAGTTCGATGATAGGTTCCTCGGCGGGGACATTTTCGCCGCCGGAGTTCATGACGCGTTACTCACCAGGTCGGTCACGAGTTCCGTGCCCGGCTCAAGTGCGCCGCTGAGGACTTCCGTGTTCACCCCGTCGGACATGCCCTTCGTGATGGAAACGGAGGCCAATTGCCCTTCACGAACGAACCACACCAGTTGGTCCTTGCTCTTCGCGTTGGGGTCCTCGCTCACAGTCACTTCGTTCTTGGGGGGATGAGGCAGAATCTTGCTCAGCAAGCTACCTCCACTGGCCTTTTCCTTCTTCTCGACCACCGGAGGGGCAAAACGCAAGGCCGCATTGGGAACGAGAAGCGCGTTCTCCCGTTTGTCTACGGTAATCACGGCGGTCGCCGTCATGCCGGGACGCAAGCTCAGCTTGGAGTTGTCCACTTCCAATACTGCTTTGTACGTTACGACTCCGTCGACCGTCTCGGACCCGTACCGCACTTGCGAAGTGCGCGCCGGGAACTTCTCATCGGGATACGCATCCACGGTAAACGTGGCTTCCTGGCCTTCTTTGACCTTGCCTACGTCTGCCTCGTCGACGTCTACCTGCAGTTCCATCTTCGTCAGGTCTTCCGCCAGCGTGAAGAGCACCGGCGACGTAAACTGCGCAGCCACCGTCTGTCCCGGCTCCACCGAGCGCGTGAGAACTACCCCGTCGATGGGCGAGTGAACAACGGCCTTCGACAAGTCGGACCGATTGGCGTCCCACGTGGCTTGCGCCTGCGCCACCGCGGCCTTCGCGCTCGCCTCGTCGGCGTGGGCGCGCGCCAAGGTCGCCTTCTCCGTGTCGATCTCGTATTGGGATGGCATCTTCCCTTCGCTCAACCGATGGACTTCTTCCAGCCGCGCCGTCTGCGCTTCCGCTTCCTTGACCGTAGCCTGGGCTTGGAGCAACTTGGCTTGCGCCGCTTTGAGCGCCGCCTCCGTCTGAAGGGACTGCGCCTCGAGTTTCGATGTGTCGATAGACGCCAGAACTTGGCCTACCTTCACGGTGTCGTTGTAGTCCACCTCGACGGTCTTGACCGTACCCGAAACTTCGATTCCGACTTCCACTTCCTTGATCGGTTCCAGCGTTCCCGTCGCGCCCACTGTCAACACCAGATTGCCCCGGGTCACCGGCTTCGTCTCGTACTGGACCGAGGAGTCGGTCTTGTTCTGCTTCAGATATGCCGCGCCCCCCGCACCGAGCGCCGCCAAGATCACTAACCAGAACAAAAAGCGCCGTAAGCGGTGCCGGCGGGCATGTACGCCAATGCCGAGCGTCTTCGCTACGTTTGCGGTTTGATTATTGGTGGGATTGCTCATCGTCGTTTCCCAATCTGTTCGTGTTTGCCCCCAAGGAAAGGTGTGCTTCCGCCGCTGACGCGTTACTCCTGCCGCATATTGCCGCGACGCCCGCCAGCGAGAATTCCAAGATGTGTTCCGCCAGAAGGTCCACACCCGCAACGTTGAATCCAAAAATGTCCTGGTGCCTGTCGTCGCGCGGTCCATGCGCAACCATCAGGCATTGCCCCACGATGCTCATCTCGCACCATTCCAGGCTCCGCGTGGGCGTCTCGGGTCCCGTAAGCTCACGAAGTATTCCAAGAATGTACGACCGGTCCTTGTTCAGTTGCTGGTCCATGACTTCGTCCAGGAGACCCGTCGGGTCGAACATCTCCGCCATCCGGATCCGGTGCAGGTTCCTAAGCTCGTCCGGGTCAAATACGCGCCGGAGGAAGGCGCGGATGAAAGCGTGGAGCCGTGCTTCAGGCGTTCCATTCTTCGGAACCCCCTCATCGAAGGGGTACAGTGCCTCCGATTTTCCGGACAAGTACTCGAACACGGTCCGGTACAGGGCTTCCTTTGTGCCGAAGTAGTAGTTGATAGCCGCGACATTGGCCCCGGCACGGGCACAGATATCGGCGTGGGTTGAATCGCGGAACCCTCTCTCTCCAAAGACCTTACAGGCCTCTTCGAGAATCCTCTGGCGTGTTTCCTGTCCACGTGTCCGGTCGGTCATCAAAGCCATTTCCTCAATTAGATTAGCTATTTCAAATGCTTATTTGAATTGTATCCGAGGAACGAGCTGCTGTCAAGACGGCGATCTGTGAATGGAGCGTGGTGAGCTAAGAGATGGTTTTACAGGAACTTACTTGGAATTCGGGCCAAGGCATGCGCCCCAGCGGGTGCTCCGGGACCGCCAAGTCTGCCGCTCGGCGGTCCCGGATTTCGCGAGCTCGATTCAAAAGCCGCTATGCGGTGAATCCGCCATCAATGGTCAGGCTAGCTCCGGTGACGAAACCGGCCTCGGGACTAGCCAGATAGGCGACCATTCCCGCGATTTCGTCGGTGGAGCCGTAACGTGGCAGCGCCATCAACTTTTTCAGCATCTCGGCAAACTCCCCCTCGGCGGGATTCATATCCGTATCGACCGGGCCCGGCTGCACGTTGTTGACCGTAATGCCTCGCGGGCCAAGATCGCGCGCCAACCCTTTGACGAGTCCGACCAGCGCGGCCTTGCTCATGGCGTACGTCGCCCCGCCCGCAAACGGCATGCGTTCGGCATTGCAGCTGCCGATGGTGATGATGCGCCCACCTTCTTTCATGTGCTTTGCGGCCGCCTTGGCCGCGCCAAACACCGCGCGCACGTTGACGGCAAAGGTGCGGTCAAAGTCTTTCAGAGTCGTCTCTTCAAGCGGTCCAAATACGCCGATCCCCGCGTTGTTCACGAGAATGTCGATTCCGCCAAACTCGACCACCGTCTGCTCTACCGCCGCGGCTACCGCATCGGCGTCGGAGCTGTCCGCTTGGATGGCGGTCGCTCGCACGCCCAGCGCCTGCGCCGCTTTCACCGTTTCCTGGGCCTGGTCGGGCTTGCTGACATACGTGAAAGCCACGTCCGCGCCTTCGCGCGCGAGACGCTTCACGATGGCCGCGCCGATGCCCCGGCTCCCGCCCGTAACCAACGCACGCTTGTTCTTGAGCAAATGACTCATAGATGGTCTTCCTTGTTGTGGTGACATAGGGATGATCGGACGTGGCGACGCCAGGCCAATCTTCTGTTGCGGGGAACAACACGGCACTTCGAGACTGCTTGCCTTGCGACGACTTCCATCGGCGTACGAAGCTACGCCTCGATAGAACATCGACTTCCGGAGAGAGATTCCGCTTCGCGCCGATGCCGCGCCTAAGTGGCAGCGCGGCGACTGGTGTCAATCGGCGGTTAAGATTCCTCGGCGTGCAGAAAAGCTGGGCGGACGCTTACTCGGAGAAGTCGAAATTGAATTCCGCGGCCTCGCCGTCGCCGAGAGTGACGGTGTGGGCCTGGAGATCGAGGCGGGTGATCTTGCCGCCTTCTTCCTTCTTGCTGAGGGTCCCGACGACGGTGTAGGTTCCGGCAGGGAGCATAGGGATTCGGTAGGTGTCGCTGTTGCGGAAATCCCATGCGCCCGCGACGAGCAACTCGTAGTACTCATCGGATTGAGCCGGGGGCACGGCGGCCTCCGAGAGAGACCCTTCGAGCACATTGACAGCGGCAAGCAATTCTTTCGGGGCAATCATGATGCCGGAGATCGACGCCGTGCCCGTAAGATCGAAGTCCATCTGCGTGGTCTTTCCCGCGTGGAGTATCACGCGCGACCGCAGACTTCGCTGCGTGCTGGTGGGGCCGTCGAGCCAAGTGTAGGTACCAACGGTGTACTCGCCTGGCTTGAGTCCTTTGATCGAGTACTCGCCGGTTTCGTGGGATGAATCGGCATAGGTGTCGGGCCAGCCGTCCGCATGTTTGACGGAGACTTGAGTTCCCTTGGGTTCTCCGTTGACCGTCACGCGGCCAGTAAGGACGGCTTCGCGTTCGAGCGGAAACGTCGTCTCGCGCTCAGCCTGCTTCCGCAAATCAACGCGAAACTCCACCGTGCCGTATCCGGGCGACTTCGCTTCCAGGGTGACCACGCCAGGCGAGATATCAATGATAGAGAATCGTCCCTTCTCCTTTTGGTCCTTCTTGAATTCGCCGGGTAACGGCGAAGCCTCGTCAGGCGCCTCGACCTTCTTGACCCAAATTGAGTATTCGTCGAGCGGCTGGCGTGTCCCAGCATCCACGACGACTCCCTTCAACGCGAGGCGGTCTTCCGGGTCCTCCACAAGGACCTCAAGTCCGGTCAATTGCTGCGCAGCCCGGAGTACAACGGAACCGTTGCGCGCTTTCTGCATCCTGCCTGCGGGGGACTGTGCTTCAAACCGGTATATCCCCGCGGACAAGCTGGTGAATGTGAACGCGCCATTCGTATCGGTCTGGATTGTCGCCGGCAACACGGGATATGGCTTGAAAGGGGTCCCCTCGAAATAGACGACTTTCCCCTCGGGACCCTCGCTGGATGCGTACGCGTCGGATGCCACTTTCAACGGCCCGTCTTCCTCGGCAAACAGAATGCT
>JBHEKO010000408.1:0-3752 GCA_041859475.1 Candidatus Hydrogenedentales bacterium | reverse complement strand
CCGTCCGAGTCCTGCGATAGGATATGGAACGACGCGGGGGTCGCCGGAGCATAAACTGCACGCGGGGGAGCACCAATCATGACGACAGTGAAGTCCAAAGCGGAAGTAGCGGGACAGGGCGTGTTCCTAGGCATCATGTTCACGCTCTTGCGTGTTCTCATTGGCTGGCATTTCCTTTACGAAGGCGTAGTGAAACTGGCGGCGGAAAAATGGAGCGCCGGCAGTTACCTCGCGGGGGCGCGCGGATTTCTCGCGGATTTCTTCCACTGGCTGGCCGTCGATCCAACGGTGCTCCGAGCCACGGACCTGATGAACATGTGGGGCCTGACTCTTATCGGCGTGGCGCTGCTGCTGGGACTGTTCACCCGTACCGCGTGCTTGTTTGGCGCGTTGCTGCTCTCGTTCTACTACCTGGCCTATCCCCCCTTCGCCGGACTCGACTTTGGGTCGCCGTCGGAAGGCCATTACATGCTCGTGAACAAGACGCTCGTCGAACTGATGGCGCTGCTGGCGCTCGCCGCCGTGCGGCCCGGTGTCCAGTGGGGATTGGATCGCATCGTTCGCCTTGCCTGGACCAGGAAGCGCCGCGCGACGGACGAGCAGACCGCGGTTGCCGAACCGGCCCCGCTTTTGCCGCGCCGTGAAGTGCTCGCCGGCCTCGCGACGACTCCCTTGTTGGGGGCATTCGCCCTTTCGTATCAACGCCAGCGCGGGCAGGAGACCCTCGACGCTATATCCGGCGCGACCATTGTGCTGCGCGACACGACACTCGCCCAGTTGAAAGGGCCCTTGCCCAAGGGCGAGATTAAAGGCGTCAAGTTCAGCCGCCTCATCCTCGGCAACAACCTCATCGGAGGTTGGTCCCATGCTCGCGACCTCATTTACGCCTCCGAATTGTTCAAGGCCTACAACAACGACCGCAAGGTTTTCGAAACGCTCATGCTCGCGGAGAAGGCGGGTATCGACACGATGGTCGTGGTAAACGCCCAGTTCCCGTTGTTCAACCGGTACAAGAGGCTCATGGGCGGCAAACTACAGACCATCTGCCAAATTTTCCCGGCCGAAAAGGATCTGTTCACGGACATCGACAAGGCCATCGATTACGGCGTAACAACACCCTATTTCCACGGAGGAACGGCCGATCAGTTCGTGCAAAAAGGATGGATCGATCAGATTGGCGAGGTCGTCGAGCATATCCGGAAACAGGGCTACCCCGCGGGTATCGGCGCGCATTCCATCCAGGTCCCTATCGCGTGCCAGAAGGCTGGCATCGTCCCCGATTACTACGTGAAGACCTGTCACCATGACAAGTACTGGTCCGCCACGCCGCGCCAAAACCGCACCGAGTTCACCGTGGATCGCAGTTGGCCCGGTGACCACGACATGCCCTACGACAATATGTTCGATGTGTTCCCCGAGCAGACGCTCGAAGTCATGAAGGGCATCGAAGTGCCGTGGATTGCCTTCAAAGTGCTTGCGGGCGGCGCGATTCACCCGAAGGACGGCTTCCAATACGCGCTCAAAAACGGAGCCGACTTTCTCTGCGTCGGCATGTTCGATTTCCAAATCGTCGATGACGTCAACATCGCCATCGACACGCTTGAACAGTGTAAGGTGCGGGAACGTCCCTGGTACGCGTAGCCGGGGCCTTCGGCGTTCCGGGTCAAGTGCTGATGCCATACGTGTTGGTTTCCCTTCGGGGTATTCCGAAGCAGTGTGCGGGCGAAAGGGAGTGCCGGTATGACGCTGTGGGGCGGGATAGAAGCGGGTGGTACGAAGTTTGTCTGTGCCGTAGGCACAGGCCCCGACGATGTGCGCGACGAGATTCGTTTCCCGACCTCATCCCCCGATGAGTGTATCCGCCAATCCATCGAGTTCTTCAACGCGATGCAGCACGAGCACGGCTCGCTGGCGGGAGTCGGCATCGCCTCCTTCGGCCCGGTGGACCCCAATCCCGCATCCTCGACGTTCGGCTATATCACGACCACCCCGAAGAAGGGCTGGGCTCACACGGACCTTGCGGGTCCGATCGGCAAGGCATTGGGCGTGCCCATCGGATTCGATACGGACGTGAACGGAGCCGCCCTGGGCGAATTCCGTTGGGGCGCGGCACAAGGCTTGGACACGTTCGTGTACATCACCATCGGCACGGGAATCGGCGGCGGGGCCATGGTGAATGGCCGGCTGGTCCACGGCCTGATGCATCCCGAAATGGGCCATGTGCTGATGCCGCACGACCGGACCGAGGACCCTTTCGAAGGCGTCTGTCCCTATCACGGCGATTGTCTCGAAGGCCTAGCCTCGGGACCCGCCATCGAACAGCGCTGGAACGAGAAGGCCGAGCGTCTCGGCCCCGAACACCCCGCGTGGGATCTCGAAGCCAAATACTTGGCTCATGGCATCGTGCCGCAAATCTATATCCTCTCCCCACAACGCATCATCATGGGCGGCGGCGTCATGGATCAGGCGCATCTCTTTCCCAAAGTCCGCCGCCATGTGCGCGCAATCCTCAACAACTACATTCAAGCAAAGGCCATCCTGCAAGACATCGACCGCTATATCGTGCCTCCCGGCCTCGGCAACCGCGCAGGCGTACTGGGCGCGATTGCACTTGCCCAGTTGGCATCCGGCACACTAGAGCATCCCAAGGTCTGAGGTGAACCTCACGTGAGCCAGTCATTACTCTCCGATTCTCCGATAGAGCACGTGTTCGTTCGAAGAAACTCGATAGGGAACAATGTGCTCCTCCATGTCGTCACAGGCGTGGCGTCGTTCATCGCTGGAGTCGTGGGCTTCGTGATATCCAGACATATGACACTCGACTCGACCTACTCACTCGCAATAACTGGCCTGCCTGCTTCAATTGGCCTTGCGATACTCTCCAAGGCACACTACCTTTCGCGAGCCCCTGTAAGGATCGTGATTGACAATGAGCGCATTAGAGTGGAAACGCGGCGCACAACCTCGGAGTGGACCTGGGACCAGATTGGTGGTTGCTTATTCCCCAGTCGGAGAAGTCTCGAGATAGTCGATACAGAGGAAAGGCCGGTCATCAGGGTCACTAACCAACTCGACGCCTTTGACATCCTGGTCGAATTGGTTAAGGGGAAGATGGAGGAAAGAACCCCTGTTGAATCCGGAACGCTAAGGGTCCGCGAGAATAAACGCCGCGCCATCATTCTCGGGATTCAGTCTCTGTTCTTACTTCTGCTTGCCGTCGCAGGAGCATTCACAACCTATGAGAAGCAACGGGGCTTGCGACTCATCCAGGAGAAAGGTGTACAGGGCGCAGGTATTGTCGAGGCCCTTCGCACCGCTCGGATAGGTCCTGTCCGACGCGTCATCTATCGAGTGACATCGCCGAGCGGTAAGACCGCCACACGCAATGTTGCGGTAGATCCAGACTATTGGAAGAGCCTGCTTATAGGAGCAAATATTCCGGTGATATATGTGCCCGACGAACCCGCTTTCAGCCACCTAGTGACGGAAAGAGTCGACAGACGCCTCAATCCCGTCACGACCTACTCAGCCTGCGCCGGGCTTTTCCTCGTGAGTATTTTCTGTCTCTTTGCCGCGTTCCACCTTTGGCCCGGCACGGGCGGAGATTAAAGTTCGCAAACGAGCGAGACCGCAACCAAGTACATCGATTCGACACAATAGGCGAGGGAGTCTTCTTCGAGATGCCGAACTTGGGTGTATGCCACAGGAGAAGTTCCCATAGCGGCATTGGGCCGACGGGCCTCGGCAACCGC
>JBHEKO010000352.1:0-12952 GCA_041859475.1 Candidatus Hydrogenedentales bacterium | reverse complement strand
GACAGTTTGAAGATAGTTTTGTACATAAGGTGCATGAGCACACGATTCGTACCGATAGAGCGAGACACGCCGTTATTGTTCCCGTTAGATTTACGTGATTGGGTTGAGCCGGACGATCCGGTGCACTTTGTCATCTCGTTGGTGAATCTGATGTCGAGCGGCGCGTTCAAGATCAATGAGCGAGGCAGTGGTTCGCGTCAGTATCCGCCTTCGATGATGTTGGCGTTGCTTATCTACTGCTATTCGGAAGGGATTTTCTCAAGCCGGGCCATCGAGAAAGCGACCTTTCGCCATGTGAGTGTCCGCTATTTGACGGCGGATACCCACCCCGATCACGACACGATAGCGTCGTTTCGGTCTACGAATCGCGAGGCCATCACGCGATGTTTTGTCCACGCTTTGGTGTTCGCCAAGGAGTCTGGTCTATTGAAGTTGGGGGCCATCAGTGTGGATGGGACACTCATCCGGGCCAACGCAAACAAAGGGCGCAACATACGCTACGACGAACTCGACGAGTGCACGGCGTATTTGCGCGGGCAGGTGGAGCAGCTCCTCAAAGCGGCAGAGGCGGCCGACGCTGAGGACGACGATAGCGACCGATTGCCGCCGGAATTGCAAAATCGCAAGGCGTTAGAGGAGAAGCTGCGGGAGGCGCGCGAGCGGATTGAGGAGCGGGAACGAGCACGCCGAGAAAACGAACAAGCCAGTGTGAGGCGCTCGAAGGGCAAAGCACCCAAAACGCCGGAAGAAAGAGCGGCTTCCTGGAGCAAGCCCATCACGCCCCGGCCGAAAGCATGCGCCAACCGGACGGATATGGATAGTCGGTTGATGCGGGGGTCGAAAGGCCAGTATGACCAATGCTACAACGCCCAGGCTGTAGCCGATGCCGACGGCAGCCAACTAATTCTGGCCGCACGCGTACCGGACGCGGTGGTCGACCAATTTGAGTTGGAGCCCGACGTGGAGAGTGTCCCCTCGGAGTTGGGCTCTTGGGACACCGTATTGGCTGACCGTGGTTTTGCCAACATCGAACAGGTGGAACGACTCGAAGCACAGGGCAAGGACGTATACGTTAGTGTACGCGCCCCCCACATTTCGCGCGGCTCGTATCTACCCGTGGCGCTCAACCCTAAACCACCGAGTTCCTTGGCCCAATGCGAGTTTGGTCAGCGCATGATTGCCAAGCTATCCACTCCAGAAGGAAAGGCGCTCTACAAACGACGACGACAAAGCGTCGAATCGTGCTTTGGGATCATCAAGCATGTACTCGGTTTTCGCCAATTTCTGCTGCGAGGGCTCGAAAAGGTCGATTTAGAGTGGAAATTGGTGACGCTGGCATACAACGTGAAGATGATCGGAACCGCACTAAAGCGCAAAGGACTGCCACAGCCGGCATAGCAGGCGCCCCAACCAACTCTCAATCGCCGACAGAACCCGGAATGGCCAAGAAACGGGGACCGACCAGGCAAATTAGCTTCTTCAGACAGAACCAGGCAATGCAAAGTCCGACAGACTCGATCTATCCCGAGTATCTTACCGACATGAACATTTGGGCATGCCCATCGGATAATGACGACCCGCAAGGCTGGCTGTCGCAGCCGCATCCCCTGTTGACTGCGACCAGTGTCCCTGCGCAATTCCAGTGGGCCAAGGACCAAGCCGCCAACATGCCCCCGTTCATGGTGCCTGCGGATACGAACTTCGTTAATAGCCCGAACAACAAAATCGGGTTGACCGCGACTTCATGGGTCGCGAGTGGAAATGGTCTTTCCTACATGTACTACCCCTTCATCATCCAGGGCGACTGGTTGTTCAACGCCACGAACAACCAGGAGATCATGCGGCTCTGGTGCCGCGCGACCCGAAATGATGCCGCGGGAAATGCCCAGAACACCCGCTATGCGAACCGCAATAACGACAAGACCGTTACCCTCTGGCCCGGCGTGGGCGATATGAATCAGGTGGTACCTGGAACGCCCTCAGCCGCCGCAGGTGGCCCTACCGTGCAACTTAATCGTTTGAGAGAGGGGTCCGAGCGGTTCACGATAACGGACATCAACAATCCTGCTGCCAGCGCCAAGGCGCAGTCAGACATTGTCGTCATGACGGACTTTGCCAAGGTGACCAAGGGAGTTCCGGCCCGGACTCACTTTAACCATTTACCCGGCGGTTCGAACATCCTGTTCATGGACGGGCATGTCGAGTATGGAAGATTTGGCACGACCGATTGGGGCGGTCGGCTTTGGCCCGTGTCCAGGGGCTTTGTGAAGTACGGCAACACCTAACCCTCGTGATCTCTGCGGTGGGCGTCCTTCGCGGACGCCCACCGGCTATTCACCGGAACGCCAGACCACCGGGCGCCAGAAGCAAGGACAGATTTCAGGTACTCGGGGGCTTGGCAAGAGATGAGTGCAATATTGGTTGGCGGCGATCTTGCAGTCTAATAGGGGATATCAAGGTGACTTTCCGAAAGATATACATTGCATCGGGGCCGTTGCTCATCCTCCTGTCGATGGTTGTCGGTTGCAGTTCCCCGTCTTCGCGTCAGGAAAGTGGAGAGCTTCATAAAGCGGCTGAATTGGGTGACTTGGAGACGGTCCGACAACTTATCGCGGCGGGAAGTGATGTGAATGAGCAAGATGGCATGGGCCGCACGCCATTGTTCCGTGCCGTCGATTCTGACAATGCTGAAATGGTCATTCTGCTGGTGCAGAGCGGAGCCGATCCGTACATCCTGGACACAACGGGCGCCACTCCGCTCGACCATGCTGACAAGAATGGGATGCGGAAAGCCTATCAGACAATGGTCCAGTTGGGAGTGCAGTAGGCCCTTTTTTGAAGGCGCGTTTACATCGGTCGAGTATTTCCGATCGCTGGAGCATAGGGAGACGAACAATTTATCATGAGAAGTATTAGCAGAATAGGGCTAGCATTTTTCTGCTGGACCTGCATCCTGGCGACGGGTGCGGCCGTAGCCGAGCCGCCTCCAACGGATACGATTCAAACGGACTACATGCGTCTTCCCCTGCACTTTGAGGCCAACCTTGGCCAATATCCTGCTGGGGTGATGTACGCTTCGCATCTTCCATCCGGCGATGTCTGGCTGATGCCGGGACAGGCTGTCTTGACCGCCAAACGTTCAGCCGGAGGCGATGCACTGCGCGTACGGCTGGACGGTGGCCGAACAGACGCGATGCCTGAAGCCTTGAATCGCTTGTCGGGTCGGGCCAACTACATTCGTGGAGGCAGTCCACGGCATTGGCTCACCGACATCGCCTTGTATGCACGGGTACGGTTTCGCGAAGTCTATCCAGGCATCGACATGATATACCACGGCGCCGGAGGCGACCTTGAATACGATTTCGTCGTTAGGCCGGGGGGGGATCCGGAACGTATCGCGTTAGTGGTCGAAGGGGTGGACGCAGTGGATCGCACGCGAGACGCCAGCTTAATGTTGCGGTTTGGGGACGATAGCGTCGAGTTTCAGGCCCCCATCGCCTACCTGGAGGATGAGGGAGAGCGACGCCCTATCCCGAGTAGCTTCACAATCGACCAGCAAGGCCGGATCGGGTTTATCATTGGGGCTTACGACCGCGAGAAAACGTTGGTCATTGACCCTGTTGTCCGGCTATCGTCCTGCTTGGGAATTGAAAACGCGGAGACCCGCGGTGTGGGTGTGGACCGCGACGGCAACATGTACGTGGCTGGCTTTACTTCGTCCACATCCCTCGGACTTTCGGGCGCGCACTACGATGACACCGCAAACGGCGAGACGGACCTCTTCGTGGTCAAGATGGATCCCACGGGTAAGTCAATCCTGTATTCAACCTTCATCGGAGGCGCGGACAAGGAGTCTTGCAAGGCGATGGCCGTTGCCCCCGACGGTTGTGCCTACCTGACCGGAAACACGAAATCACCCGACTTTCCCGTGACATCCGGCGGTATCAATCATCCCCACGCTACATATGATGTCTTTGTCACAAAGCTCAATCCAACCGGTAGCGACCTTGCTTACTCCTGCCGCTTCGGAGGCAGTGCAATGGAAGAGGCGCGCGGTATCGCGGTCGATGCTGATGGGAATTGCATCGTCGTTGGAGGAACACATTCGCCAGAATGGCCCACTACCTCGGGTTCAATTCAGCCCGTGTACCTGGACCCCCCCGAAGCGACGCCCGAAGTGGCTGGCTCCTTTGTAAACGGCGAAGACGCATTCATCGCGAAGATTAATCCGACGGGTACGGGCTTCGTATTCTCCACGCTATTGGGTGGCCACGGTTTCGAAAAAGCTTGGGCCGTCACAACTGACGACACGGGCAACATCTATGTGTCAGGCCATGTAGAGGCCACGGATTTTCCCGTCACGAATGGCGCGTTTCAGTCCACCCACGCTGGCGGTTCTCCACGAGCGAAGGACCAGTATGGACCGAAGGACGCGTTCGTGGCCAAGCTCTCTGCGGACGGGAGTCGAGTCTTGGCCGCGACCTATTTTGGTGGAGCGGGACAGGATGTCGGCTACGGTGTCGGGCTGGACGCTGAAGGCAACGTCTATCTTGCAGGGAACACAGACTCACCAAATCTTCCCGTCAAGAAAGCCTCATTCGCCAAGTACGGCGGCGGGAAATCCGATATCTTCCTCGCCAGCTTCACCAACGACCTCTCGCGCCTGCGGTATGCCACGTACTGTGGAGGCACGGCCAACGAAGAAATTGCCTCCGATGCCTTTGCGGTAGACAGTAAAGGCTACGCTTACGCCGGGGGCGTGACAAGTTCACCTGATTTCCCAACGTCGCAAGAAGCATTCGTCAAAAACTTCGCGGGTGGAGACTCAGACGCCTTCCTTTTGTGTCTGGAGCACGATGGAAAGCTCAATTACTCGACACTGCTCGGCGGCTCCAAGTCAGACAAGTGCGGCGACATCGCGGTCGATGGCCGAGGCAGTGTCTACATGGCGGGAAGCACCAGTTCGGACGACTTCAAGGTTATAGATGGGGCAATCGCAAAGCCGTCAGGCAAGAACGACGTCTTCCTCGTGCGAATCGACCAGAAGTGAGCTGAGGGCAGGAACATACAACCGCGGGGATGTGGGTGGCGTGGCCGCAACAGCATGCAAGAACACGTGGACCGATTTGCTTGGCATATACAAGCAGCGCGGGCTGGTGATGCGCATTGGCTTTCTAGGGGTGGCCGTGCCTGGATTCGGGTCCGTGCGTAACTTGCCGGCGCAGCCCGGAAACACTACAGGGTCCGTTTCACGCAAAATGCGGACAAGATTTGCCTGTTTCAGATTCAAGAGGCCAATCCACGTGCAAGGCAGGTAGTGCAACATGAGGGTCTATTGCGATGTGGACAGCGCTTGCGGTGTTCTGGACCGCCAGCGGCTACGCCGCAGAAGGGGAGGTTGCCGCGATGTGCTCATCGCCAAAGTCTCGAACCCGTAAAGGAAAGGGTGTTCTCAATGCGTAACGTGGTCATCTTCTTCGTAATGGCACTGTTGCTTGCGAACGTAACGGTCCAGGCGTCAGGGCCTCCGGTCAGCAAGACGCTGACGTATGGTGTGCCGACAGCCGCCTTTCCCTACCATCACGCGGCCTTGACGATCGCAGGCAATGACTTGGCGTCGGGGACACTGGAAGCAGTTGAAGTCGATGGCGTGCCCAATCGCGACGCGCGCTTCTTCCGGTGCTTAAAGCATCGCTCCGCGAAGGACACGATGAACGATTGCGCGGAGGGAGAGTTCTTCGAGGGGAAGTTGGACTCGTCAAGCGATCTGCGCGTGGACGTGCCAGTGAATTGGGTCAACGGATCTCGCCATACAGTCACGGTGAAGGTCAAGACCGATGCCGGGGAAAGCAAGACCTACGAATTCTTGGGAATCGCGCCGGAGGCAGGCGGTTATTGGTCTGCGGATTGGCCGTATTTCACTTCAATCGTTCTTGAGGAAACGGCAGGCTTGGCCCGTTCGGGTGAACCGGTTCACATTAACATCGGCGTGTTCGCCGACGACATCAAGAAGCCGGAGGCCGAAATCCGTGTTGTCACTTATGATCCAAAGGATCCGAAAGCTGGTAAGGACGGCTATGTCGTCGCTCCCTCGCAGATCGAGACCGTCTCGGTCTGGCGTGATGAGCGGTTGCTGAACGCCGAAGAGAAAGACGCGGAGACCGGAGAGGTCGTCCATCGCTACGACGCGACGACGGGCATCGAGTTGGTGTTTCTGGCCGACGTGCAACCCAATCAAGACAAGGTCTACCAAGTGCTTTACGGAAATCAGAAAGCCGTTGCCCCCGTCTTTGAAACCGACCTGAAGCTGACTAAAGGCGAAGGCATGAGCGAAACGGTGGACAATACCTTCTACAGTTTCTTCCTTTCGAAAAACAGTGGGTCCGTGGAGACAATTAAGATTCTGGGCGAGGGCGACCCTGTGTTGCTGGAGCACAAACTCGAGACCAACGGGGCGGTGCATTGGAATCCCGACATCTACTCTCCCCCGACTCCTTGGGTTCACGCGAGCGATTGGGAAAAGCCGATCTATGACCAGATTGCCGGCCCTGTCATGTTCCGCAGTCGGCGCGTGTCTCCCATGCCGCACATGGATTCGGTGGACGTCAGTGTGGGCTACGAATTCTATGCAGGCCAGCCGTATGTGCTGATGTCGTCTTACATGGAGGTGAAGAAAGATCTTTTCGTGCAAGCGATGCGCAATGCGGAAATCGTATTTAACCATGCCGTGCTGGACGAGTTCGTTTGGCCAGACAGGAACGGCAAGGTGCAGAGTATCATTGTCGAGCGGGCGCGCAAACACCCCAAACACGGGTTGGAGATCCCCGCCGAAACACCCTGGATGGCTCTCGTGAACCGAAGCAAGGGAATCGGCTTTGCGGCCGTGACTATCGATTTTCAGAATGGCAATCGCTACGGTCAACGTCCGAGCTTGACCCAGCCTTATTTCTATGTGCAGAACGGTCCCTGGGTCTATGTGTCGCGGCCGCTGGTGTATCCTTTTGGCGGCAGCAATTTCACCCGCATGATGCCCGTGCGCGCTGGCGCCTTTTATGTGGAGAAGACCGCGTGGATCCCGTTCCGCTTCGCCAAAGGCGACAACCCCTTCAAAGAGGTCAAACAGCTTCAGAAACAGCTCACCCACCCACTCGGCGTCCGCGAGTGGATGGCCACGAACATGCGTACGCCCGTTAAATGGGTAGAACCCATTCTCACCATGCCGTTTGATGAAGGCGTGGCGGATGCTGTGAGCGGAACAGAAAACTCGGAGAAGAAGTGACCTCCAGCGTCACAGGATGGCCTGTTCCCCCTAGCAAGGAATGAGTCGTCCAGTGACGGGTCTTGCCCTCATTGTGCATAGGCGCTGGTTGGCGCGCCTATGCACAATGCTTATCGGCAAGTCGCGATGTAGATAAGATGAGGACTTCTCACAAACACTTTCTGCAAAGACTTCGTCTGTCGGTCTTCCTGCAAGTATGGCAGTGACAACGGGTTGTGCAAGACTGTGGTGTGTAATTGTCATGGATTCGGGTTCGTTAGCCTGCTTCTCCTCTGTCGAACACGCGGCATAACATTCCTGGATTCTTTGACTCGTCATGGTTTTCTGTGGCATGTTTCGTGAAATTGAAAGAACAACCGGTTGCTGAGAGGCCACGACCGAATTCGGAACGATGAGTCTCGAAAGGGCTCGACAAGCATGGTCAAGAAGAGTGTCACTGTCCGCGACGTCGCAAAGCTCGCGGGTGTAGCCGCATCCACCGTGTCCCGGATTCTCAACAACAAGTTGACGACTCTTCCCGTCACCGAAGCAACGCGACAGCGGGTATTCGAAGCGGTCAAGACACTTGGGTATAGTCCCAACCGGCTCGCCCGCAGTCTTGCCACGGCAAAGACCAATGTGGTTGGCTTATACTTCCCCGTTACGGAACCGCTCGACAGCCTGCATCACAATGAAGCCACTTGGATGGCCTTTGGCGCCATGATATCCGGCGTACAGCACATTACTCAGCAAAGAGGCTACGAGGCCCACATCTTCAATCGGCTGGAATACGACAGCGGCATGCCGTCTCCATATAGGGATGTGTGCCCGGATTTTGTGGATGGCCTTATCTACTTCGAGCCTAATCCGCGGTATGACTATTTCACGCGTCTGGCTGAGACAGGTCTTCCCCTTGTGTCCGTTGGTCCCAGTCCGTTTTCCCCTCTCGGTTATTCCGTAAGTGCGGACAACCGCCGCGAGATTGCGGACATCGTCCGCGCCATGGTACGACGGGGCCACAAGAGAATCGCTTATCTACTCACGCTGGTGAACGAACCTCCCCTCGACTGCATCGAGCGTACCGAAGGTTACCGGCTTGGCGTCGAGGAAGCCGGTTTACCGTTCGATCCCGCCCTCATCCCGCTTGACCTCGTTCGTAATGTATCCGTGCGGGAGCAGACGAGGCGGTTGTTGGAGTCGCCGGAACCTGCCACGGCCCTTATCATTGGGCGCCCCGAGATGGCCGCGGAGGTCATGGAGCAGATCCATGTATCTGGACTGAGGTATCCGGAGGAAATCGAGGTGATTGTCATCGGTGACGATCCATCCTTCCCGTACCGCAGTCCCGGAATCAGTGCGATGCGCATGTCCTTCTTTGACCTTGGGCGTTCTGCGGCGCAAATGGTGATCGACATCATCGACGGTGTAGAGACAGAGCCAAAACAGGTTTTCGTCCCTTGGCAATACATGCGCCGCGAATCATGTGGTCTTGATTTGGATTTATCCAGATAGCTGCCGCACAAGATCCGCCATCGTATCCGAACGGCGGCCTTTACTTTAGACTGCCGTGTGATCCCCCGGTTGCAATTCACCCAAGGCTTTCTTGCTGCCATTATCGTACTGCAACGCGTTGCCGCTCGTGGACCTGCGATTGAGTAGTTGTCATGCCTGACGAAGGGCACAAAGGGTATGACGCTAAGCGCCTGACTTCCAGGCGCAAATCGATGTCTGCGACAGGAGAATTGAAGAAGATTGAGAGAAGACGGAGGGACCATTTGCCGGATGCTTCCGGCGTGCGCAACCATCCCCGTGCACGCCGCCGCCAGGGCCGCTCCCGTGCATTTCATCACCTCAATCGGCTCCCGGTCGCCAAGGATGGCGAGCAACGTCGAGGCGTAATCGGGGGTGCTTCCTTGGTGAAGAACTGCGGCATTACGGTCCTTGGCGTGTCTCCTGTGTGGGCGCACTTACCCACGCGCCGGAGCATGCTCACCACACAATTGCGCCGCCGCCCACGGTCCGATAGTTATTAGAATTCGCGCATCCCCTGTTTTGCTCGCACTTCCGTCTTCGGATTCATCACGTCGATAGGGGACCCTCTTGTCCGATGGAGATAGGGCCGACATCGTCAAGCCGATCAACGATTCAATCGTCCTCTTCGATTCTGTTTGAGAGGACAAGTCCGAGTTTCTTGAGCCCTTTTCCGTGGGCTCCAGCGTATCGGGCGGGATAGGGAGTGTCGGTGCCCTTCACTGAGTGCCAGATGACCCTGTTCAGAGTGTCTTCGTCGGCATTGTCGACTATGGAGAGGTCCATCTCCAGGCTCTTTTCGGCCCAGTGAAGCGCGGATCCGGAAAGGGCCGTCTTCGGCGGATTCAGTTCGTCAAGGGGGATGTTGTTTGGAATGGCCAAGTACGGCGTGAAATTGGGTTTGCTCAAGAAGCAATTGAACATAAGGGGCGCGGCAGCATCCATTTGGTTCATGGGGGGGCAGCCGAAGACTTGCGCGATGGTGTGAAGCACAGACGTCTGGTTGTAGAAATCGCTTACGACTTTACCCCGTTTCGTGTAAGGGCTGACAACCAGGCAGATGGAACGATGGCCATCGACATGGTCGAAACCGTCCTGGGGATCATCTTCATTGACGATGATGCATGTCTTTGGCCAGAAGCGGCTCTTGGAGATCCCCTCGACGATACGTCCGAGGGCTACGTCATTGTCCGCGACGTGGGCGCGGGGCGTAGGCGCATCGGGTTGCGTACCAGAACCGTGGTCTTGCGGCAGGTAGAGGGTCATGAAGTTTGGCCAGTGACCCGTGGCGTCGCTTTCGGCGAGTTCTCGGAGAAAGATGTCTGCCCGGAGGACGTCGGGAATGGCAAGATTCCAGCCAGGGTACCCCGGACAAGCGTGTTTTCGCATCCGTTCGACGCCGATTTGGTGGGTAATGGCGATGGCATGGGTCTTGGTCATGAAATCGTCGTACACCGCCTTGAAGGCCGTTTTCTCCGGTTGGAGGGTGGCGTAGTCGAACTCGCCGTAGTTCCGAAACGTGAGGCCTTTCGCGAGGATGGAATCCCATACGAAACCCGACGAGGAAAAGGTGAGGGGGTCGTCGCCAAACGTGTAGCTTCGGGTGAAGCCGCCAAATGACTTTTCGAGGTGGTCTGTGACGTAGCCTTCGGTGGCCCACGAATGGCCATCGGCGCTGAGAACGCCGTTGCAGTAGTAGTTGTCAAGGAGCACGAATTGCTCTGCCAGGGCGTGGTGGTTGGGCGAGACCTCACGCGGGAAGACGCACAGGCCGGGCATGCCGTTGCCTTGCGGAAGGTCGCCAAACATCTGGTCGTAGGTGCGGTTTTCTTTGATGATGTAGACGATATGCTCAAACACGGACGGCTCGCCCACGCGCTTCGGGACCGGGACGGGCTTGGCGGCAAGACGGCCTTGCTGGAATGCGCGTTCTGCCTGGACCGTGCGTGCGCCGTCGATCGCAACGCGGGTGAGTGCCGGGAGTTCATGGGCCTTTGGGGAATTGAGCTTTGTGATGGAGCCTTGGTGCCAGTAGACGTGCCAGCCACGCTTGTTCGGGTCCTTGTTGCGGGAGCCGTAGCCTTTTACGTTGGCCACGAAAACCTGATTTCCTGCAACGGTCAACGCCCCGGGATACCAACCCGTGGGGATGAAGCCAAGCGCAACTGGGGAGTCCGCGCCTTCGAGCGAGAAGACGGCGACGGCATTGTTACCGCCGTTGGCGACGTACAGACGTTGGCGAGCCGAATCGAGCGCGAGTCCTCCGGGGGCGCTGCCGAAGGGGAGGTCGGCGTCGGGTCGGACGGATACGGTGGCCGCCAGCGAAAAAGTTGTGAGATTGACGATGGAGACAGTATCGGAGTTCGCGTTGGCGACATAGAGACGGGATGTCGCGGGATCTAGCGCGAGCGCCGAAGGGTGCAGCCCGGTGTCCACCTGCATAATCTCGCGGCGCGCTGCGAGGTCCAGGACCGACACGGTGCCATTGGAGGCAATGCCTCGCTCATCGACGAGGACGGGGGCGCCCGACGACGGCGCCGAACGCTCCTTACCGGTCGGCTTTCTACCGCCCCAGTTGGACACGTAGGCATCGGCGCCATTTTCGGCTAGGACGATGTCGAAGGGGGCAATACCCGTATCGATATGGTTTCGGATATTCCCGGTCTCTAGATTGACGCAGGCAACAGCGTTGTTGCGAGAAAGACAGACATAGGCGGTCAGTTCGTCGGCGCTGAGGGCAATGCCGCAGGGGTGAGAGGGTCCGTCGCCATTGGGTCCCGGCAAGGTTATCGTCCGAGTCCAACCGAGCGCGCCTTCGTCGTTGAGCGCGGCTTCACACAAACGGTCTTGGGCTGTCGTGGCATAGACTCGCCGACCGTCTCGCGAAACGACGATGCCGTGCATCGACCCGCCGTGTTTATCCGCGAAGGGAAGTTCTTGGCGAACCTTCATGCCGGCGACGTCAATCACGACAAGTCCGCGATTGTCTTTCGCGTATATCGTGGAGGCATCTGGAGAAAGCGCGAGATCGACGGGACGTCCACCGAAGGCGACGGATACGCCCGCAGGCCGGACGATTTGTCCCGTAGTGACAACAGTTCCGCCGTGGCGTTCGGGCCCTACGGTCGTGGGAGCCTGCGCCACAGACAAAAAGGATGTGCATAGACAGATTGCGAACAACGCGCAATGGACGAGGCGCATGCTGATTCCTCCCTTGAGCCGGCAGGTGAGCCGTCTGAAGCACGAGTATCGCAATTCCACTGCCGTGATTGACAGTCGAGCACGGTGCAACTATCGTGAATCAAGAACACAGGGAGGGAACGTATCGTGAGCATACTTTGCGCGTTGGCGCTGGCCGTGCTGTCGGCAGATGGGGATTTCGCGGGACATTACCAGGAACCCATCGAAGCGTCGCAGCCGATTCGACAGAAGGAATTCGACCAAATCAATGGATACGTGCAGCGGCTAAAAGGGGAAGCAGCCGCGAATCGCGACGCGTATGTGCGGCCGGATTTCGGCAGCGAGGCCGCCTACGAGCAATCCGTGGCGCCGTTGCGCGCACAGGTCAGGCAGCGGATAGGATTTCCGCCGCCGATGATTAAACGGGGGGCGGAGCCTCGGTTCGAGCACCTCGCCGACGATGCATACGCGAGCGTTTACCGAGTATGGCTGGAAGTGCTTGAGGGGGTGGAGGCATACGGCATCCTCAGCATTCCGCATGGGTTGAAGGGGCGCGCGCCGCTTCTCATTTGCCAGCACGGTGGAGGGGGCAGCCCGGAAATCATCCTGCCCGTCATGCCGACAGCGGGCAATTATGGTTGGATGGTCCAGCGGGCGTTGAAGGAAGGTTACGTGACGTATGCGCCGGCGCTGATCTTCAACATCGGGGGAACGGAACCGATCCAAGGGCCGAACCGTTTGCAGATGGATCAGGAACTGCGAAACGTCGGGACGTCCATCATGGCCGTAGAGTTGTGGAAGATCTATCGGGCCATCGACGTGATTGGGGCACGGCCCGAGGTGGATCGTTCGCGGATCGGAATGATGGGTTTGTCATACGGCGGGTTGTACACGCTGTACGCGACGGCGTTGGAGCCGCGCATCAAGGTCGCGGTCAGCTCGTGTTTCTTCAACGAACGCAGCCGGTATTTCTGGCAGGACTGG
>JBHEKO010000769.1:0-2669 GCA_041859475.1 Candidatus Hydrogenedentales bacterium | reverse complement strand
AACCGCGGCGGAACGACGGAGAGCGCGGCGCGTTTCAGAATGCTGCCGCGTTGGGGTGCGGACCGCAGATATCCTTGCTCCGCGAGCCAGTTGTTGAGGTGAACGACGCCATCGCCCGCACCGCCGAATCCGTGATCGGAGCAGATGCCCACAACAACGTCGTCGCCCGCGGTTGCGACTAGCACACCGACGGCGGCATCAAGGCGCTCGTAGATGCTGCGAATGGCGTCGCACGGGCCGGGTTGATACCGCGGCGAATCGGGGTCATGAAACAGCCAGAAATGATGCGACGCCGTGTCCGCCTCGCCGAACACGATCATGAAGAAATCCCATGGCTCGCGCTTGACTAGTTGGGCGGCGATACGTTCCTTTGTCGCAATGCCCTCCAGCAGGCGCGACAGCGCCATATCGTGCCACCCGGGGCCGATGTCGTGTTCCTGGAAATCCGCGTAGCGCCAGTCTTTCACATCGTCGTATATCGACGCCGGGTAGACGGACGACTTCTCGACCGCGGTGGCCACGGGCGAATCGAAGCCCGCGACCATGACGCCGTTCACCGGTTCGGGCGGATAGGTCCCCGGTACGCCGAGCACGCACACGCGTTTGCCCGCATCGGAGAGGATATTCCACAACGCGGGGGCGCGTCGGAAGGTGCTGTTGACGAAGCGCAGCGCATAGGACCCCGAAATCATCTCGGTGAAATCGAAGACGCCGTGCTTGCCGGGATTGACGCCGGTGACGCACGTCGTCCACGCCGGATAGGTCACGGGCGGCGTCACACTCGCGCACCGCATATACGCGCCGCGCTCGCGCATCTGCGCCAGGTTTGGCAGCCGTCCCTCGCCCATCCACCGCTCGACGAGGCTAGGCTCCGCGCCGTCAAGTCCTATGAGGAGAAAACGCGGCGCTCTTTCAGACCGGCCCAAGGATGAACTCTATTTGAGGGACGCGGTGGTGTGCCTTAGCCATGCAAGACAAACCTTGCTTGCGCCTTCGTGGGGGTCGTCGGTGAGGTAACGACCGTAGGCGGAGCGGAGGCTTTCGGGGAATTGCTCGGAGGTGATATGGGTCTCCAAGGATAGGTACCCGTCGTAGCCGTCGTCTTTGAGGGCTTGGAGTTGCCTGCCCCAGTTCACGGCGCCCGTACCGAGGAAGACATTCGGAAACGTGCCGTCCGGCGCGAGCGCGGCATCTTTGGCGTGGACGTGAATAATGTCCTTGCGGATCAACCGATACCCTTCGGGAAAAGGTCTCATGGCCGGACCGTCGGGGTCCTGAATGTGGTTCGTTGGGTCCCAAATGATCTTTACGTGAGGGCACTGCAAACGGTCGAGGAAGTACCGCGCGTGCGCCGCCGTTCCGACGTGACACTGGTACTCGTTCTCGAGTCCAAGCATGACTCCTTCGTCTTCCAAGATGCCCGACACGGCGGAATATGCCTTCACCATGGCATCCCAGGGCTTCTTGTCGCCCTTGCGCCAAAAGGCGAACCCCCGCACGATGCTGCAATCCAATTCGCGGGCCACCGCGGCGGAGGCGCGCAGGATATTCATATGCTCGGCGACTTCCGTCGCGTCGGAGACGTCGCACTTTCCGAAAGGCGAGGCGATGCTGCATACGCTAAGGCCGTTGTCCGTGAGGATGCTTCGAATTTCGCGAACTTGGTCGCGCGTCCATTCGTGGGGCAACTTATCCCACACGCCGCGCAATTCCGCACCCACAACGCCGAACTCACGACAGACCTTGCAGGCCCGTTCGAGGTCGTGCGATATCTCGTCCGTGAATGCGGCGAGCTTGAACATGATTCCGATCCCGACTCCTAGTAGTTGCGTCGATAGCCCCGGGCGGCACGCATACTCCCGGACAGGATTGACTCGAGTTGCGCGGCGGGGGGCGCCAAGAGAAAGAGTTCGAAAGTCCCCCTGTTGCTTCCGGCGTTTTCAGGCACGTCGTTCGAGATGCGAGCCAAAATCCGGCGTCTAGTGTAGCATAGATGGGCAAGCTCGCGAACATTTGTGTTTTTTCGGACTCGAAATACAGATTTTCAAGGCAATTCAAACGGGTCATGGAAATCATGATTGGCCAAAGCCCCGATCAAGGAGTAGTCGCTCTATGAGACCATTTCGCATCGCCACCTTCACGGCCTCGTGGTTCGTGTTGCTTGTCGTGGCTACAGGCGGGGGGCGCGCGTTCGGCGAGGAGACGGCCGCTCCCACCAGCTATCTTCCCGTGCCCGGAGGCTGGAGCGTGCGCATTACCGGGCACAACCCAAACTCCACCGTCCCATCGGAGACCGCCCTGGGTCAGGCAAAAGGCGACCCGCGAATGCATCGCCGCCCGCTGTTCCCTCCTGCGGACAAGAGCCTGGTTTGGACCAAGGACGAACACGAGAAGCTCGAGCGTTGTTCGTTCCGGCCGCTGGTGCTGGCGTACAACGCCCCACGATTCTTGCTGGATTTTCACTCCGCGGGCGGACTCCTGGGGCACTTGTTTCTGGGTATCATGGAGGACGCGACGGGAAAGAGCGCTTGGCTCCATGAGTGGTCCGACCTGGAAGTTGCGTATATCGATGGGGCCATGCACTACACACTGAGCGATCCCCAATTCCCGACTATCAAGGTCCGCTTGACAACCGCAGCGCTTGCGGATGCGGTGGGGCTCATCGTCCG
>JBHEKO010000295.1:0-13333 GCA_041859475.1 Candidatus Hydrogenedentales bacterium | reverse complement strand
GAAGTCACCGAGCTGTTGGAGCACATCGCCAGCCAAGTGCAGAAGGCAGAGCAATTGATCCGAGAGGTTGCCGCCGCCAGCAACGAGCAGGCCCAAGGCATCGATCAGATCAATCTTGCGGTCGCGCAGATGGACAAGGTGACTCAGATGAATGCTGCAAACTCGGAACAGACTGCCGCCGCAAGCGAGGAACTGTCCGCACAGGCGGAGAACCTTCATGAAGTGATCGGGGAGTTGGTGATTGTCGTGGAAGGCGAGCGTGAGTTGTCGGATGGGCATCGTGCCCCGGTTGCCCGCCAAGGCGTGTCGCCTGCCGTTCCACATCGTGCCCCAGCGCCTCAGTCTCTGAGGAAGCCACGCTCTGCCGAACGCCGCAAACCTTCCGCGAAAACGGCGATGCTGGCTCTCCCTTCCGGAAGCCGCGTCAAGAATCCAGAGCAGGTGATCCCGCTGGAGGAGGACGATACTACCGAATTCTGAGCAGCCATATGTTTCAGATGCTGGGGCGGCCAGCCAAGCGCCGGGAATCCGAAGGGTCTACGGAACCGGAACCCCTCGAGCCGGGTTCCAGGCATTGCTCCCTGTTGCTGGAATATGCGGCGCTGCCCCGTCGGCTATCCAGGGAATATGGGACATCCGTGAAAGGCATGGCTCACGATGCCTAACGTCGTGTGTTGACGGACTATCCGGCGGTCGCTAGAATTAAAGGGAGTGTAATCCCGTTTGTGCCGGTTGCGCAGGTGTTGCGGCCGGCGCGTGTCGAGAAATCGTTCGAATGCTTGGGGTTGGCTATGGGGTGCGCATAGCCGGCGGAAAGGTGCGCATTTGACTCTGGACACCTCTCTGAGCGCAGTCTGCGCGCTCTTCTTTGCTTGCCTGTTTGTGACGGCCGCTCTGACGCCAATTGCGATGCGGATTGCGCGACGCGTCGACGCCGTCGACCGGGGGGGGTATCGCAAGGTATTCCAGGGGGAAATGCCGCTTCTCGGAGGATTGGCCTTTGCCGTACCCCTTGTGTTTAGCTGCCTCGCCTTAGGGATCTTGGGGCATGTCATAGTCCGCAATTGGGAATGGGTCTGGAGAAACCACAGAGATTCGTTCGATTTGCTGTTTACCCTGGCCGGCTACCGAAGAGAATGCCTGACGATAGCAGCGGGCGGTATTGCCATCGTAGTCCTTGGCGTTCTGGACGACATGAAGAGCTTGCGGGCACGATGGAAGCTACTGGGGCAAGTCGTCGTGGCGCTGTTTGTCTGCTTGTCTGGCTTCACGCTCACTTCGGTAACGATTCCGTTTGTGGGCACGTTGAATTTGGGGGTTGGGCTGGGTGGAATTCTGACGGTGCTTTGGGTGGTCGGGCTTATCAATGCCTTCAACCTTATAGACGGCATCGACGGACTTGCATCGGGAATTGCGCTTGTAGGAACGTGCGCCTTGGTCATTCTGGGCGTTGTTCAGGGGAATGAGTTCGTAACGCTCGTGGGGGCAGCCTTGGCGGGGTGCCTGACCGCATTTCTCTTCTATAACTTCCCTCCAGCCAGGATCTTCTTGGGCGACACGGGGAGTATGTTTATCGGCTACACCTTGGCCATGATGGCGCTAATAGGCGCTCAGAAGTCCGAAACTGCCATGATTATCCTGGCGCCAATGCTGGCGCTCAGCCTCCCGATATTCGAGACGCTGATTTCGATGACGAGGCGTTACGTCGGTGGGGTGCCTGTATTTGCGGGAGACAACCTCCATACCCACCATCGTCTTCTGCGGATGGGCTACTCCCAACCCGGCGTCGTGCTTACCCTGTGTGGAACTGGACTGCTCTTCGCTATCGCCGCAATCATGTCGGCGTTGATTCCCGAGAATTCGAAGTGGGTGTGGTTCCCCTACGCCCTCTATATCGGGAGTCTGGTAAACATCGCCTGGCTGGCCGGGTATCTTAGACCGACCAATGTCAGGTCACTGATTGAGCGCCGTCATCGAAACAAGGTGTACCAAGCGTTTCGGAAATATGCCGCGTTGAGAATTCACACGGGAGTCCGTTCGGGGGAAGCGAAGCCCCTGCTCGAACTCTGTCGCTGCGAATTGGGACTTCGATACATCGCCGTATGCGTAGGCGATAGAGAGCCGTCGATCGTTTCGCCGTCAGGCACAAGCCGGGATGAAGACTGGCCTTCGTACGACGAAGTGCGGATCAAGTCGTCGGATAAGAAGGACGTCTTGATCTGCTACGAATTCAAGCATCCCCCGGATCAGAACCTGCGCCACGACGTATCGTTGTGCTTGGCGGGGATATTTGACAGCGTGAGACTCGAACGGTTTTGCGATGCAAGAGACACTGTCGAACCGCCTGCCTCCACCGAAAAGCATCCCACCGTGGTACGCTTCAAGCCCGGGAGCAAGCGTGGCGCGAACGAATAGGCGCGCGTGGTGGACGAGGGCTGATCCGCGGACAGCGTTCAAAGCACCGGGGATCGAGAGCCATGGAGAACAACACAGAGGGAGTCGGCATTGCGTTTTGGAGAGGACACAGATCCATGGCAGGTGAGGGCGCAGCGGTTTCTGATTACCGGTTTGGTGTTTTTCGGCGTACTTGCGCTCCTTCCATTTACTCCTGACCCGGCGAGCGACATCAAGGTTCTGGGATATGAGCTGACGGCGTGCGTGCTGCTCTTTCTGTGGGTATTCAGCCCGACGAAATCCTTGATGCCCATACGAATCCCATTGTCCCTGCAGATTCTTCTCGCGATGTACTTTGGCTTTCACGTCGTCGCCACCTTCTTTTCGCCGAACGTGGGGTACAGCCTGCTTCGCGAATGCGTCAAACTGTCTTCGTTGCTCATACTTCTTCTTGCCGCTGCCAACGTGTTTCGCACTCCATCGCAAATCTGGCGGCTCGTGGGCGCGATTTGCATAGCCGTCTCGATCTCGTCTCTCTACGGCATTCTCCAGTATGCGGGCATGGATCCTTTCCCTTGGGAAGACAAAATCGGAATGCTGCGGTCTGCCCCCGCGACATTCGGCAACCCCAATGTCGCCTCTCATGTCTTGGTGATTGCCGTCATTCTAGGTTTGGGATTGTGCACACAGCGGGGCAAGCGCTGGTTCTTCTTGTGTGTCGCGCTATTCGTAGGTCATTTTGCCCTGACGCAGACTCGCGGGTCGATACAGGCATTGGCGGGTGCTTGCCTTCTCCTCTTGGCGGTAGTTGTGATTTCGCGACGGGTCAAGTGTGCTTCACGTGCGATCACGCTGGCACTTGGCTCGGTACTTGTCGTTTTCGCTGTTGGGGTTGTCGCGGTCGGAGCGTTCTTGGCCGCAAAGACGGGGTCTCCCTATCCGGATGAGCAGAGCCTGACTCTCCGCTACAATTCCTTCTATGGGGCATGCTGCATGGTTCTGGATAGACCTATTCTCGGCTATGGTCCAGGCATGTTTCAGGTCGCGAATCCCGAATATTGGACGCAGCTTGAGAAAGAGCGAGTCGCCATCGTTCACGAATTGAATACCCGCGTCCATAACGAACCTCTCGAGATCGCAGTCGAAGCGGGAATTCCGGCGGGTATCTTGTTCGCGTCGATACTCGTGCTCCTTGTCTGTCGAAACCTCTACATGGGTCTTGTCTCCACCGACAGAGAACGGCGATACCTTGGGATGACCTTTGGGGCTCTCTTCTTCGCCCTTTTGCTGGACAGTCTGTTCGGATTCAACATGCACGTACCTGCTTCGGCGTTGCTCTTCTTCCTGATGGCTGGAGCTTCATCGGGCGTTTGGTGTGAGGAAGACGACAAGCCGCATATTCCTGAATCGCGGAACAAGCGGTATCTCCAACTGGGGCGCAAGGTAGCATTCGGTTGTGCACTAGCGATCTTGTTGCTTGGAGTACGTGATTTTGTAGCCCTTGTTTTCTACCAGCGTGGGTTGGGCGCGATGGAGAGCAAGGTCTTCGCTGCTGCCGTCCCGTGTTTCGCGCGAGCCGAATCCTGGGCTCCGTACGATTGGCGTATTCCCTTTCAATTCGGCACGGCGTACTCACGAATGGGCCGCTCGGAGGAGGCCGCAAAGAAACTCGCCCGGGCCGTCGAACTGCATCCGGGGGATGTCGTCGCGATTCTGGATACGGCCAAGGCATTCTTCAACTTGGCTGGTTCGTTGCAAGGCGAAAGGGCAGAGGCCTGCTTAAAAGAGTCACTGGGATATGTAGCTCGCGCCACTCGTTTGAATCCCAATTCGCCCGAAGTGCATGACTTGTCTGGACGCATTGCTATGTTGCGTGCAGAGAGGCTCACGGGCACCGACGCAAGCCAAGTTGCGCGGGAACGAGATGAAGCTTGGAAGGAAGCAGAAGCACATCTGAGCAGGGCAATCGACTGTGGAAGCGAGAACAAAGGCGAAGTTCTCCGCCTAATCGCCCAAACCCGATTCCGAAGAGAGGATATGCTGGGCGCGCAGATGGCATTGGTGAGTTCTCTTGAATACAAACCGGAAGACTTGGCGGCGTGGAAGCTTTTTCTGGAAGCAAGCCAACGGGCGGGGGACTACGATGCCATCTTGTCCAGTCTTACCTGGAATCTCGAGGTCCTTAACCGGACTGCGAAGACTAAGCAAAGCAGTGTTCCCTTGAAGATCATGCAAGCGCGAGTACTCTATGAAGGGTATGGCGACAAGGACGCGGCAGACGCAGCATTTCTGCAGCTTGCGAAGGCATATCCGGAGCGGATAGATACTTGGTCGGCTTTTTACGCCTTCGCCAAGTCCGTGGGGAACGAGTCGGCATTCAACGCGCTTTTCGCGCAGGAAATTGCTGGGCGTAAGGAGGGTGACGCGAGTCTTCCCTCGCAAATCCAAGCGGTGGCGCTGGCCTTTGGCAATACTGAAGACGGTATTGCTGCGGCAGCGGCAAAGCTTATTGAAGCGCTTCAAGCCCAGCAATCTAGTGTCCCCGACATTTCCGAGCTGGCCCCTTCGTTTGTATGGGCGGCAGACGTACTTTCCGCTCGTGCGCGCGACGTGGCGCTTTCGCCCCAGCATTCGGGCGACCTATTCATGCGGCTGGGAGGCTTGTACGCCGTGTGCCAGGAATTCGCAGCAGCCGCTCATGCGCTTGAGCAGGCACTGCCCAGTCTTTCGGGTCAACAGCGCGTTATTTGCCTGCGGCAACTGGGTATGGCATTCGCAAAGGCGGGCAAGGCTGATATGGCAGTGAAGTCATTTGAACAGGCGGTCGCGGCCGCGCCGAACGACCTTGAGACCCAATATGCCCTCGCGCAGGCGCTGGCTCAAGCTGGACAGCGCGCTAAAGCACGCGTCGCGTATCGGATGATTCTCGTCAATTTCCCGCTGGATGAGGCGGGACGTGGGTCCATTCAGCGCGAGATTGATGCCTTGGCTGAGTGAGCCACAGACTGTTCATAGGCCACATGCATCGACGTGCGGTCCGTGTCCCCTTCTTCTTTCCATTTCTGACGGAACCATTTTGCTCCCCACGGGTTTCACTTAGCGACGACGACATGAGACAAACGCCGTTGGCTGGCTTAGGGAGCTTTCTGCGATGTGGCTTCGCCATTTCATATCCGTATTTGTACTGCTCTCTGTATCGGCTGCACTCGCGCAAGACGCTCAGCCTAAGCGCATGGAATGGAAGATCGACGGCGTGACGCGTGAGGCCTTGATGTTTGCGCCAAGCCTTCGGGGCGAGGCGGCAGCTCCTGTTCTATTCGCCTTTCACGGACACGGCGGAAACATGAATTTGGCTTCCAGGAAGTTCAGTTATCAAACCCTATGGCCGGAGGCACTCGTCGTCTATATGCAGGGGGTACCCACGCCGGGCAAGTTCGATCCAGAGGGAGAGCGGCCTGGTTGGCAGAAGTTGGCAGGCGATCAAGGCGACCGGGATCTGAAGTTTTTCGACGAAGTCCTTGCTACGGCGCGAAAGAACTACGCGATAGACGAGAAGCGGATATACGTAACTGGCCACTCAAATGGCGGAGGGTTCACGTATTTGCTTTGGGCCGCGCGGGGGGACGTGTTTGCCGCAGTTGCTCCATCGGCTGGCGGGGCGGGAGGGAATCTCAGGTCCCTCAAGCCGCTGCCAGCCCTTCATGTTGCGGGCGAACACGATGAGCGCGTTCCGTTTTCCAGCCAGAAGCGCACGATGGAAATTGTGCGCAGCCTGAATGGTTGCAGCGCCGAGGGGACGCCGTGGGCCAATTTGGGAACTCTCGTTGGGACGCTCTATCCTTCCGCCTCGGGTACTCCATTCGTGTCGGTCATCTACCCGGGCGGGCACGAGTATCCCAGCGAGGCTTCAGCGCTTATCGTCAAGTTTTTCAAGGAGCACGCAAAGAGATCCTAGTTCCGGCGTTTGTCTTTGAGCAGGGATGAGCCCAGTGTCCACCAAACGATTTTGATCTGCCAAACCGGAAGCCCTATCGTACCTGTCGAAGGTTTGGCGCAAGGTCACAGCTCCTGGAGGGCACGTTCATGTCGGGCAACGGCAATTCTCGCGATTCACATTCGGTCACACGATTTCCGGTCGTCTCATTTTCAGAGGGACGCAGCAAGGCGGAACAGCGTCGAAAGGACTTTTTCTATAGGTTTCCGCGCGACTCCCGGCATATGGGCGGGGGATTTACCGTGCAGGAAAACGCACGAAGGTTGATGCGGTACTTCTATTTCGAGCGGCGGCTTGCCCACTCGCTCGGATCATGGACGCTGGCCATTCCCGAGTTTGAGGTGAAGCTCGAGACGGGCCGGCACATCTTCTATCACGCCGACGCAGCGAACACGCTGCGCACGCGCCTAAACGAGCAAGAGCAGAGCCTCAAGACGATCGACGCATTCCGCGATTCGGAAATCGATCGATTCATCGAAGAAATGCTCTCGGCGGCGGATGCCCCGGAACTGCTCGTGGGCGCGCATCAAGTCGCCAGTCGCGCGCTGGCGAAGGCCTATCAGCACCATATCGACGACACGTGTCCGGTGGCGGACGCGCCGACGATACGCGCGCTGAAGCGTGTCTTGTTCGATTATGAACCCATGCTCGCGTGGGCGGACGCCGCGTTGGCGGCGTACATCGATGGCGGCGTAAGCGAGGAGCGGCTCTCCGCTTGGCGTTGGCACTTGCAGGATTTGTTGAAAAGCATCGGCGGCGTTACCGGGGCCGATCCAAAGTCCACGCCCCCTGTATCACTGCGTAGCGCGGAGAAACCCTACGAACGCAACACCGTCCCGATGCGCGATTCGCGATTCACGACGTTTCATCACACCGGCGACTACGACATTGCCGACCCAGAACCACGATATCCGAAGGAGAGCTATGAGGCCTTGCGGTTGCGCTTTATACGAACGCAACGCGACGAAGTCGACGCTATCGAGGCGTTCGGCACGTTTCTGTGGGACATCCGGTTCAAGGATTTCAAGGCGGAATACGACCTCGCAAGAATCACGTGGGACGAGGCGCGTCACACAGAGATAGGCCATCGCTCGATGCTTATCAGTGGCTACGACCCGTATGAATTGCCGAACCGGCTGACAGGCTCGACCTGTCGCGGCCCGATGGAACCTGCATTCGCGATGGCGGAGATCAATTTGTTCGGCGAGGTCGGGGTATTGAAGACGATCAACCAACTGGTGGACAAAGCGCGCGACGAGGGCGACACCGTCCTGAGCCATATCGCGGATTACATCCGTTCGGACGAGCGTACGCACGTGAAGAAAGGCCAGCATATTCTCGGGGTCATGACGGACCTTGGGAATCAGGAACTTGAGTTGCGCACGCGTGAACTCTTCACGGAATGCCTCTTGAGCCTCGGCGCGATTACGACCGACATGGACTTGTTCACGGTGTCGCGTGAAGACCTGGAGCATTTGGTGGGGGAGTAGGCTGTATGCCCTTCTCGCGCTATGTCCGGTTCAGGGGAGCGAGCGCGTTTCGCCAACCGCAAGAAGCGTAAAGGGGACCAGCGCGCCGTTCTTCCATTCGAGGAACACATAGGATGTGGAATCGAGCGGCTCGCTGAATCGAAAGGCCACTTCTCCAGGATTGCCTTCGGGGCGGATGTCGACAATCTCGACGGTGGCGCCCTGCAAACGCACGGTGTCGCCTTTGTGGAACGGTGTGGCTGAACTGCGCAGAACCGGACGCGCTTCGTAGCCTCCCTCGGGTTTCACGAGGAGTGTATTGGCATCGGTACGGCGAATCGTCATAGGAGGCGCTTGAAAGGAAAAGGCTTCCGGATTCGGTGCAAGGGTGCGCACGCACTGGGGGGCTGCCCGTCCGTCGAGCGTTAGAATGACTGGCAGATACATGGCGTAGAAGTGGGAGGGTGCGTTCACGAGGACAACCGTTTTGTTCGCAAAAGAGCTCTCCGAAGGCGCCGTGCGAATGGTCTCCACAACTTGGTCCATCACGACGGGGCTGTAGGATCGGATGGGGAGTGCGATCGCGGCGAGCGGAACGTGAATGAAGAGCAGGAGGAACGCGGCTGCTCGCCGAATCTTGCGGACTCGCGAACGCTTTCCTTGTGCGGAATCCGTGCGTGCGTTGCCGAACTGAATCGCGAGGAATTGCGCCAGCAATCCAAATGCGCCCAGACCGACAAAAAACAGCAGACGGTCCTGGGGCAAGGTAGAAGAGACGGGGATCGCGGAACCGAACATGCCCAAGGCCCAGAACCGGGCCGTCCTGTCGCGCCATAACACCGGGAATATCGCTGCGGCGATGGCCAATACGACCGCGGCAGCACCGAGGCCGAACCAATGCGACATCTGCTGCGTCATTGATGCGTAGAGATCGGAAGGGGGGAGGGCCCATTGCCCGAGCAGGAGAAAGGGCAAACGTTCGGCGGCGGCCCAAAGAAACCGAACGGGTTCCTTGCCGGGGTCGATGTAGAGGTCAAGACCCCAACTGCCCATGCCGAGCAGCTTGTAGAGGACTTGCCACGTCAGCATGACGACGATGTACGGAGACAACGTGACAAGTTGGCGCCCCATTCTCTTGAAGCGGGATGCGGTGCGCGGCTCTTCAAGAAAGAGCGCATATCCGACGAGGTACGGCACGACAGCAAGGGCGGCTTCGGCGGAAAGCATGGCGATGGCCAAGAAGACCGGGGCGAGAAGCGCCGCTCCGCGAGAATCATCGCGACGCCATTTGTCGTGAGCAATCAACGCGAGCACCCCAAAAAGCGTTGAGAGGACGGCGTTGCGATTGGCAAGCCAGCCCACGGCCCACCCATGGGCATCATCCAACGCGAACATGAGCGCGGCCAGCGCTGCCACGGCCGTGACTCCGTGAACGCGCCTGTAGAACACAGCGGCCGCGGCAACCATGGCTGCAAACCAAGCGAGGCTTTGCAGGTGCATCAGGAGAGGCGAGTTTGGCCAAAGAAGAAGATCGGCCCAGTGCGTCAGGGCGCCCACGGGTCTCCAGGGCTGCGTGCAGGAATCGAGCGCGTGCCACCACGGAAAGAACCCGTAGTCCATAAAACGTTGGGTGCGCTCAATATCCCCGTTTGCGAACGTGAATTGGTCCCAGAACGTAGAATATAGCCCCGGATAGCCAGGGAAACCGCGGAATATCATCTGGTGCCAGTAGTCATCCAGTTGGAATCCCACCAACAACGAGGGTAGTGCCAGAAAGCTTGCGAGGAGCGCGAGCATCCATGGGAAATGCGGCGAGGCACAGAGCTTCCCCAGCGTGGACTTCCAATTTCGAACGGAGAGTGAACTCATACCTGGGGGGAGTGCGGCGCGCGGAAGCGCGGCGGGATCTCCGTTACGGTGGCCAACAGGCGTCTGTTCGAATCGAGCACAGTCTTGGTGCGGCCAAAGAGGTCGCAACCAGGCTGGGAGCGCAGGAGATGCTCAATTTCCGTCCCGGGGCCGAACGAAAAGAAGGCGTGCGGCTGATAGCCATGGTCGGTGCCCATTTCCTCGAGAATTCTCCCGAAGGGCTTGCGGGCTTGCTGGATTTCGGAGCGCACGCGGTTTTCGAATCGGTCGAGGAAAATTTCGATGCACGCGAACAAGAGAGGATTCCGCGACTTTTCATTCTTGAGGACAACCAGCCTGCGGTACCGTTGTTCGCTGTGGTCAAGCGCGACCAACTCGATCTGAATGGGTCCGCCGAACACAGCCTCCAGGTGCTTTGTCATGCTGCCTGGAGCCTGAAAGAACACGGCCACATCTGAGGGCAATTGTTCGAAGGATGCTGGAGCGAACACAGGGGTGCGCCACCCTTTGATGGCGAACAGGTCGTGTAGCGGCTTCATCTCGAGCGCATGCAGAACGGCGGTCAACACAACTCTCCCGGCTCGTCCGATGGAATTGATGATTCTCCGCATGCCTCCAGGCGAATGCGGAGCGCTCGGTCATCGCAAGACCTTGCCCTTACCCGGCATTATTGTACAAATAAGCGATAAGTTGCGCAACGTTAAATGTCGGCGCGATTGACGTATCGTCAAGGCGGGAGCGAATCACTGGTAGCTCGACGCCAGGTGGTCCTCCCTGTAGCGCCGGATACACTCCTCTAACTTGCCTCGCGACATGAGGATGCGATTGACCACCTCCCGGAGCGCTCCGTGTCCCCCGGGTGCGACAGTAACGAAGTGCGCGGCCGCACGGGCCTCCTCAATTGCGTCTTTCACGGCGACTGCCAGCCCAACGATTTCCATCGCGTTAAGGTCGATGACATCGTCGCCGATGAAGGCTATTTCGTCCAGGGAGAGGCCCTGCTCCGATGCGATCTGCCGGCAGGCCGACGCCTTGTCGCGCGTATTGGTCAGGCATGCACAGCATCTCCATTGCTTGGCAAGGGTCTCCACGGCAGGCGAGGCCAGACCCGAGATGAAGGCAATTTTGCCGTCCACATAGCGCCACAGCGCAACTCCCAGTCCGTCGCGGGCATAGAAGGCTCGGAATGGGTGTCCCTCACCATCGAACCACATTTTCCCGTCGGTGAGGACTCCGTCCACATCGGTTACGATGAGCCGGATCCGGCTCATGCGTTGTACAAGATCCTGCATTGCTATCTACCTTCTTTAAGAAGCTTTACGTACGGTGAGCACTTCACGCAGCGACTCGGGTACGCCATCCAAGTACAGACTGTTGACCCCGTCGGATCTTGCCACGGAGGGATTGGGGTGGAATTCGCGCAATATTCCGTCGAGGACATAGCCTGCCGCAGCATGTGAGCGGTACGTCGATTCCTTCCCATGTAGCATCCCCACGTCGTGCGCAAAGAAACGACACGCTATCCCCCTTTGCTATGCACTGGGAGCGTCATTTCCGGCATCGCGTCGCGGAATTCACGATCATACACGTGCTCGGGGTGACTATTCGAGAACAGGGCGACAAGTGAGCAGGGAAACTGCAGGGCGTGCATAAGGAAAGTGCGAGGCTGGATCGGACCTTTTGTGCAAATAATGACGGCTGTATTTGTACCGCCGCCTTCCCGGCGGCATTCCGTGGCAAGAAGACATTGGTGTCCTAACGCCGGGCAGTGCAACAACCTTCCCCATGTATAGAGAGGAATTCCCCCGACGCCAGACTCGCGACACGTGAGGCCGGGCCGAGATACCCCTCTCATGAATCGCCAAACAGGGGTGCACCCCAATCCAAAATCCCAGACTCTCTCCCCCCTTGTATCGTCAAAACGGCTCCCCTCGGGCCCCCTGCCATCCCAGAATGTCCCTCGCCGATTCGTGCTGGTCCGTGTTGGTCCGTGCTGGTCGGTGTTAGTACGGAGGGAGTCTCCTGGAGATTTGGGTGCCGTGTGCAATACCGTATAGGCACGGACAACAAATAGGGGGCTTGCTATGGGAATCCCAAGATCGTTGACAGTCGCGGTTGCGTGCCTGGTTTCAATTGCCGCGGCGGGGCAGGGGCCGATGTCTCCATTTCCGGTGGAAGACAAGTCGCAGCTCTTTGTGGACCAGGTGCTCGTACGGGATTCGCACAACGTGAGCTTCACGCTGCACCCCGCGCGCAAACATCCCGAGAATCCCATTATGAAGGCGGACCGCCCCTGGGAAGGGTGGCGGCTCGAGATCTACGGTAACGTCATCCATGACGAAGACGAGGGCGTCTTTAAGATGTGGTATCTCGGGGAGGAGACGAAGACATTCCCGAACTATGCCGTCTATTACGCGACAAGCAAGGACGGCGTGCATTGGGAGAAGCCGCCGGTGGGAACCGCGAAGACGGACGTTTATCCCGGCAACAACGTGGTTGCCCCGGACATCATCCTGCCGAGCGTCATGAAAGACAAAAACGATCCCGATCCTGCGCGGCGCTACAAGATGATTGGCTGGGATCAGAAGCGCGCGGGATATCACACGTGGACGTCGCCGGACGGTTTGAATTGGACGCCGCTCAGCACGACGCCCTTGAGCCGGGGTGGCGACGTGATCACCGGGTACTACGACGAGCAGCGGAAGTTGTACGTCGCGTTTCCAAAGATAGGGGCCGTCGTGCGCGGCCACGACCGGCGCGTGTTTTGGCTGATAACGAGCCCGGACTTCCAGACGTGGACCGAGCCTGAGCTGGTGATTACAGCGGACTTGCGCGATGACGCTTCGTCGCTTGCGCGCATCGAAGAGGTGCGGCCGATTTTGGATGTGCCGGACGATCCCAACCTGATGCGTACGGAATTCTACGGCGTGGGCGCTTATACCGCGGAGTCCTGCACGCTGGCCTTTCTGTGGATGCTCACAATCAACAATGACGCGCGTTACGGCAACCACGAAGGCCCGGGCGAGTTGCAGCTTGCAGTATCGCGCGACCTGCACACATGGGAGCGGCCGTTCCGCACACCGTGCGTGGAGCGCGGCAAACTGGACCAATGGGACCGCGGATTCTTCGAGACGCAGTCGCGCGCACTGCGCGTGGGTGACGAAATATGGCTCTACTACGGCGGCTCGACGTATACGCACGGAACGCCGTGCCTCTACCGCGCGGAAAACACAGGGAGAGGAACGGAGCAGACCGGGAGCATCGGGCTCGCAATCTGGCAACTGGACCGGTTTGTCAGCGCCGACGCCCCAAGCGAAGGCGGAACGCTGACCACGGTGCCGGTGGTGTTCACGGGCAACCGGCTTGAGGTCAATGCCCGCACGGCAGGAAACGGGGCTATCGCCGTGCACATTCTCGACGCGGCAGGGAAGGCAATTCCCGGGTTTGAGCAGTCGGATCTTATTACCGGAGACAATCTGCGGCACGTTGCGACATGGAACGGGCAAACGGATGTCGGCGAGTTGACAGGCAAACCGGTTATCGTGCAGTTCGATATGCGCAGCGCGGAGCTCTTTGCGTTTGCGTTCAGGAAGGCGTCAGCATAGAC
>JBHEKO010000268.1:0-7119 GCA_041859475.1 Candidatus Hydrogenedentales bacterium | reverse complement strand
CACGACAGTCAACCGCGCTCCGGTCACCCGCGACCACGTCACCGGCAGCCCAGCAAGGAAGTCCGTAGTTCGCGACGCGACTTCCGCGGACATGATGTGCCCACTCCAGAAACTGAAGGCAATTACGCTCAAGGCAATACTCACGTCGCTGGCGGCCCGAATAGCCCCTGGCCCGCCACGCCCCGCGATCGCGACGGCATACGGCAACGCCAGAACGGCAAAGGCAACCATGTAGGACGTTTTGAGCAGTCGCAGGTCTTTCCACACAAGCGCGCGAAACGGTCCAGTCTTTCTTTCGCCCATATCCGTCAACGGCCACGCCGTCGTGACATCGTGCTTCCGAGCCTCGCACCGCCGCCGCGAAGGCAATGCGATACGGGCGCCTTCGAGGACGCCGCCCGTGCGGCAATAGGCAAGGGAACCGGCGCCGACTCCGGCGAGTCCCACTGCGGTCATAAGCGCGAGCGTGATGGGGTGAAAGAACATGGGAGTGTCCACCCCGGTCCATTGATTGACTGCGAATTGCACCGCCACCACCGGGGCCAGCGCCATCAGACCGGCGAATGCGGCTCCGACAGGGCTTCCCATGAAGAGCGATAGACTCCAGGCCACGCCAAGGGCCATCACGCCCGAAGCCATATAGCCCAGCATGGCCTTGAAGACTAGGAGCAAGGTATGCCATTCGTAGCCCATTCCTTGCAGGCCTGCCGCCATGATCGCGAGGCTCACCAGCCACATGCTCGCAAAGAGCGTTGCGGCGATCAGCGCCTTGCTCATGACAATCGCCCCGCGCCGTGCGGGCAGTGACGCCAAGAACAGGAGCGAGCGTTCTTCCTGCTCGTGCGCAAATGCGTACGCGCCCATCAAGGCGCACACGAAAACAGAGCAGAAGCGCGCGAGGGAGGCCCCTCCCGCGACCACCATGCTCCACGAGAACTGCGAGGCTCCGTTCGAGTAGACCATAAGGAACGCCATGAAATAGCATCCAATGAGGAGGACGACAGCAGCCCAAAATGCGTCCGCGAAGATGCGCATGTCCTTCCATAGCAGCGCCCGCATCGTCATTTCCGCGCCCCTTTGATGAACCCCTTGAAGATCTCCTCAAGGCTCATGTCGTGCACGGTGCAACGGACCACGTCGTTCTGTTGTTCAATCATCCGTCGCGTCTCCTCCGAATACCCATGCACCGTCAAGATCCACTGCCCGTCCGTCGATTCTTCGAGAACGGTCCCCGGCGGAGGGGTCGCCGACCTGTGCTCCGGTTTCAGGGTGACTTCAATGCGCTTGGTCTGTGCCGTCAACTCATCGCGAGGTGCGCACAACAGCAGCTTCCCGTCGTTGATCATCCCAATGCGGTCCGCCACGCGTTCGATGTCGGTGAGAATATGGCTGGAGAACAGCACCGTGCGCGGACGTATCTGAATCAGGTGCTTGATGCCGTCCAGGAATTCCTCGCGAATCAGCGGGTCGAGTCCCGTCGTGGGCTCATCCAGAAGGAGGATGTCCGGATCATGCGACAACGCCAACACAAGCGCCAGCTTCGTCGTCATCCCGTGCGAAAGCTCGCGCACCTTCTTCGCGGGATGCAGGTCGTATTGCTTGAGCAACTGCTCGCACAGGGCGTGATCCCACGTGGGATAGAACGCCCGCGTAAACCAGATCGTCTCCTTGATCGTCATCCACGGGTAGATGTGATGCCGCTCCGGGACATACCCCACGCACGCGCGGATCTGCAGCGCGTGCGTGAGAATGCTGTGGCCATTAACCAGCGCGTCCCCTGCCGTCGGCGCAATCAATCCCATCAACAGCTTGATGGTCGTGCTCTTGCCCGCCCCGTTCGGACCCAGCAGCCCAAACGTGCACCCTCGCGGTATCGACAGGCTAAGGCCATGCACGCCCTCCCCACCGGCATATTCCTTCGTAAGCCCTCGGATTTGGATTGCGTCCGGGCCGTTCGATTCCGGACCTTCGCTGATTAGTCCCCCCATCGCGTCCACCTCACTTGTTGCACGCCAAGTACCCGCCGGGCAATATCTAAAGTATTAACAATTTAATACAATATGCCATAGGTGTCAAGAGCTGCGGGACTTGCGGGGGTGCGCAAATTGGTCTTAGTCGGCCAATTACGATAGGCTGCAGGCTGGATGCGTGCACGCTGGCAACCGCTCAATGCGAGGGGTAGAAGCGCACTATAGCAGGGTCCATGAAGTTCCCGATTGGCTTCGAGCCTTCACCCATGCAGTCAATCGATGTGTGTAGATTGACCTTATCGTACTCAACTGTCCTCAATGGACTTGAGTTCCGTTCGGAGCGAGTTCACCTTTGCTTGAGTTGCGTCCAGGATATTTGAAAAACAGTTTGGACAAAAAGTCTTATGGCCAAGAGTGCCTGGGATTGTAACTTCGACGCAGTTCCTGTCGCGGCTGAGTTCGGCGTTGCAACGATTGCAATGCCTTAACGGACCCCGCCCTCCCGGTTGTACAAATCTGCAGGAGCCAAGCGTGGTTCCTATTAGACACGGTGTAGGTCCTTTCATTCTGCTTTCCTCTCAAGAATCTGTTGCGAGACCTTTTCGGCGATGTTTGGCAAGATCTGCATACCCTGTTGAAGTATCTCGACCGTTACGCTTCCGCGCTGCCCGCTTTTGATTCCCAGTTCCCCGTCCAGCGCTTTGTTTAGCATTTGAACGACTGCAGCGAAGTTTGGTCCGCTGACTGCTCCAGCGAATAATTGCATTGAGAGGTCTCGCCCTCCAGCGTTCAAAGACGCTCGATTGAGAACAATTTTGGCAGCGCGCTTCACTTCTTCGTTTAGTCGCCTCCGCGTCTCGACGCGCTGGCGTTGTGGTGAGACAGAGAATGGCTCGGTCGCTGGTACGGAGCGCCTTGGTTCTTTGGAACGACGCGCGGCGGTAAGCAGGGACTCAGCGTCAAACCCAAGAGCCTCCGCGTGATTACGAAGTTCATTTAGCAGGATCTCGTCCTCTGCATCAATGAAATCTTCTTCAAGAAACTCCGAGACAAGTTCTTTGTGAACGACCATATCAGGCCGCAACTTCCTAGTCGCGTCGCCCATAAGGACATCACGCGGAGGCAGTGGTTCAATGCCACCAAGTAGTTCATTCATGAACTCCTGGTCTTCTCGATCCAAACGCCGAAAGTCTTCGAGAAGCGAGTCGACATTCATTCCAATGTGCGTGACAATATACCCGTAATTGTCTGGATGCCGAGGGTCATTTTGAACGACGACTCGCATGATGCGACCGACAAATTGAATGTACGGTGCCAACGAACGAAACGGACGAAAGATGGCGGCAACGCTAAGATGTGGATGGTCAAAACCTTCGCCTAGCATTTGGACCTGAACAATGCAATCAAGCATTCCAGAACGAAGGTGCTGTAGGACCTCCGTCTGCTCATCGTCAGTCATCTGGCTATGTATGACTCCGGCTTCGTATCCGCGTTCTGCGTAAAGCGACCGAATCGATCGAGCGTGATTGACGGACATCGCCACAGCAATTATCTGATGTCGTGATCCGGAATCTCGAAGTCGATCTAGCCGTTCGAGACTCGCGTCAACAATATTCTTATTACACTCAGGCGACAACGCCACGCCGCGACTGAACCAGTTCTCTTCTTTGAGCTGAAGAACCTCCTCAAGTGTGTGGTGGCGAGAATCGCCTTGGTACGTGAAGTAGATGTCGTCAGGAGCTACGTAGCGTGCCTGCAACTTCTTAATGAATCCGCGGATCATCGCCCGCTTAAATGAATAGCGGTATATCGGGGTCCCGGTGAGTTCCTTGTTATCGCTACGGAATGGCGTTGCCGTGAGGTGTACGATTTTCGCGTTTGGAAAGTGGTCAAACACTGTCTGCCAACTAGCCGCCGCGCTGTGGTGTCCTTCATCGACGATGATGAGGTCGAAGTAATCGCTGGAAAACCGCGACAACCATCTGTCGGCACTGCTGGCTAGTTGCTGGACGTTTGCAAGTACTATGTGTGACTTGTCGCAGTCATGCACGTTCGCAGCTTCGCCGTCTAGCACCGCGAGATACGGGCCAGCAGTAAGCGCGTCCAATGGCAGGACTCTGCATTTCCGCCAGAAGCACTTCTGTCTGTTTGCGACGTCAAGGACAGCAGCAAGTTCGGACTTTATCGTGAGGTTCGGCGCGATAACAAGCACTCGACCGCGCGCTATTCCGAAGGGTAGTAGTGCAACTAAACCCGATTTTCCACATCCAACCGGCAATTGAATAATCGCTTCTCCCTCACTGTGGTTCCGCTGAAAGAAATCGCGCGCGGCGGCATATGCCTCGCGCTGTGCATCGCGAAGGAGAAGATTATCGTCAATCTCGAATTGCTGCGACAGGAAGAAGTCTTCGAGAGGGCGATTGGCCCGTACCCAAGCGTCAAGTTCTGCTTGGTCAAACCGCCAGGCCTTGCCGAGACGGCTCGCAGGTATGCGTCCTTCCTGTGCCATTGAATACAGATTACGGACGCCTAATCCCAGATACTTCGCCGCCGTGTCAATATCGATCCAGTTTGCCATTTCAATTTCCTTTCTGCGGAATATAGAATAGCATTTGCTTGCAATTGCTGTCAAATACAAAATAAGCGTCTTTTTGTATTTGACAATATAGAAATAAATGCACGCAATAGAAATAATGCGCAAATCCGCGATGCGACGGATTCGCACTTGGGTGAAAGAAGGCAAGGTTCTTATGCCGTCAGGGGAGAGCGGGGGATTCGAGGGCGCTCCTTAAGCCCGCTGCTTCCGTAGCCGAGGTCATCAAGTAAGTATTCAAGGTAGTTCCGTTCTGTTACAAAGGTCGCTTTCGGACCGATTCTTATTTCGGTCAGAGAAAGACGTCTGGCAATTGGGCTAAGCAGACTCATGACTCAGTCAACGGGAAACTGGCAGCATGCTCGAGGGTGAATTACCGCAGCATACACAAACCCAACTATCCCGAGATGTTTCATGGGCCAGTGGTATTGTCCCGGCTTGTTTCCCTTCGCATCGCAGTTTCCAGAAAGCCCCTCCATGGGTTATCCTTGTACATGCACACCGGCGGCGGTTAAGAACCGCTCTCGGCGCCCGGGGGGGGATTGCGCAGACCTTAAAGGAGACCTTTCATGATGAACCGCCTCTCTCTCGCACTCTGTATGTTGCTGCTGCTTGCGCCGATATCGTTTGCGCAGTCGTCCTCGCTGGACCAACTCCACCAGCTTTCCACCGCAAAATCGCGGTCCATTAGCCCCGAGAATTTCACGGGCGAAAAGGGCAAAGGCGGCATGGCCACATTGAAAGAAGGCAGCGCCGCGAAGGCCGCGCGCGAGCTGGGACAAGGCTGGAAGGTCAACCCCTATATTCACATCGAGCCTGGCAAGACGTTCACGCTGGGCGAAATCGACGGTTCCGGTAAGATCCGCCACATTTGGATGACGCCGGTCGGCGACTACCGCCTCATGATCTTCCGCATCTATTGGGACGGCGAAGAGACGCCATCGGTCGAAGTGCCGGTAGGCGATTTCTTCGCGGCCGGCTGGGGCATGGGCAACGAGCCGCGCATATCGTCGTTGCCGATCTGCGTCAATCCCCGCAGCGGACTCAATTCGTATTGGCAGATGCCGTTCCGCAAAGGCTGCAAAATCACGATGGAAAACCTGGGCGACAAGAAAGCGAACGTCTATTACCAGATCGACTACACGCTCGAGAAGGTCAAACGGAGCACGCCGTACTTTCATGCCCAGTTCCGCCGCGTGAATCCGCTGCCCGACAAAGAGGTATACACCATCGTCGACGGCATCAAAGGCAAGGGACAATACGTCGGCACCTTCCTGGCCCACGGCGCGAACAGCCCCGGCTGGTGGGGCGAAGGCGAGATCAAGTTTTATCTCGACGGCGACAAGGATTTTCCGACCATCTGCGGCACCGGCGAGGAAGACTACTTCTGCGGTTCCTACGGTTACGGCGAGCGCGAAGAAAACGGCAAGACGGCCTACTCCAGCTTCAGCAGCTTGTACACCGGCTTCTACCACGTCCAGCACGATGGCCCGCAAGGCCGCTTCGGCCAGTATCGCTGGCACATCACCGACCCCGTCCGCTTCGACCAAGACCTTCGCGTCACCATCCAGAGCCTCGGTTGGCAAAGCGAAGGCCGCTACCTTCCTTTGAAGGACGACTTGGCGTCGGTGGCGTATTGGTATCAGCTTGAGCCGCACAACCCGTTCCCGGCATTGCCCGCGAAGGATGCGTTGGTGATCAAGTAGCGCGGTGATTTCAAACCGTGGCTTTCGCGTTTCGACGCGGAGGCTCTCCGAGGGTTTTCGGCAAGGACTAACTGCCAGCAACTTTGATGCTGGTCACATAAACTTCATTGGAGTCGCGCGCGGGAATCTCCAGAGGAGACGCTGCCTCAAAGAACAACTCGAGCGCCTCTTTGAGATTCGCGCGGGCTTCTTCGATCGAATCGCCCTGACTGGCAATGTCGAGTTTTGGACAAAGCGCTACGTATCCGTCTCCTTCGCGGTGAATAATCGCGGTAAACGGTATCTCTACCATGAGATCTTACCCCGTGGTCTTCGATCCGAGCCCGAACAGCGACAGCACGCCGCTGAACAATCCGACAATCGACGTAAGTAGGTCGATGAACGCGGAGACGGTCGTGAGTTCGTCGGCGGGCGCGGGTTTTCCAATCGAGATCGCCTTGATGTGTCGCATGGTTCTTACTCCTTATCGTGTTTGGCCGCGGTCTTCTTCGGGCCCCACGTCGCAGGACTGCCGGTGTCCACGGGCACCGCTGTTTGCGAATCCCACCCCCCGCCGATGGCTTTCACAAGCAGCACGCTTGAGACCATCCGCTGGTTGAGGATCTTGACGGCCGACAGTTCGTTGTTCAGTTGGGCCTGCTCCGCGTCGACCAATTGCAGGTAGTCGACGACACCGGTGTCGTATTGAATCTTCGTGAGCTTGCGATACTCGCGGGCCGCGTCCAACGCCTTCGATTGTGCGTCGGCCTGATCCGCGCGCAGGTGCAAGTCATTGAGCGAGTCTTCTACGTCGCCGAAAGCCGTGAGGACCGTCTTGCGATACGTGGCGTCGAGTTCGTCGTAACGCGCT
>JBHEKO010000157.1:0-6961 GCA_041859475.1 Candidatus Hydrogenedentales bacterium | reverse complement strand
GATCAGATTGCTAACGGTTTGCAGTACGGTCAAGGCCGCCGATTCTTCGAAGTAGCTGGAGTAATGCTTCTGGCCTCGCGACTCCAGGGCCGCCACCATCTGATTGACGCTTTCTTCGAACCGGCATGCGTGTCCGTTGCTGTGCTGGGGCACGGACCCCGCTTGCGCACTTGCCTCTTGGGCTTTGTACGTGCGCTGCCGTGTGGTGAGTTCGTCGAAGTCGACGACCGCGCCATCGAACTCCGGTCCGTCAACGCACGCGTACTTCACTTCGCCGCCGACCGTCACGCGGCATCCTCCGCACATACCGGTCCCATCGACCATGATCGGATTGAGACTCACTACGACCGGCAGTCCACGCCGTTTGCAGCACTCGTTCACCGCCTTCATGTGCGGCACGGGTCCGATGGCAATCACTTCATCGATATGCTCGCCCGCAGCGACCAAGCCGTCAAGCACTTGGGCTGCATATCCCTTCTGTCCGGATGACCCATCATCCGTGGTGACAATGACTTGGTCGCTGATCCCGGCGACTTTGTCCTGCCAGAACAAGAGCGACTCGTTGCGCGCCCCGAGGATCGTAATGACCCGGTTCCCCGCGGCATGGTGGGCTTTCAATTGGGGAAACATGGGCGCGAGCCCCAAACCGCCGCATACGCAACAAACGGTCTTTCCCGGTCCGTGCGCGATCCGGTCTTTCCCCAAAGGGCCCACAACATCAAGGTAGGCTTGGCCAACGTCGAAGGCAGCAAGGGCTTTGGTCCCGTGGCCGATTTCCTGCATGACGAGCGTAATCGTGCCCGCTTCCGGATTGGAGTCGGCAATGGTCAAGGGAATGCGCTCACCATGCTCGTCGCCACGAACAAGCACGAAATGCCCCGGCCTCGCGGCGCGGGCAATTAGTGGAGCTTTGACCTCGACCTCGACAATTTGTGCCGACAACCGCTGCTTTGCGGCTATGAAGAACATTACCCTGGCCCCCCCGCCTAAGATGGGTATCGCGATACCGAAACCCATTGAAGTCGCAACCCGTCCTCACCTGCTTTGATTCCGGGTGCTTACTCCGGGTCCAAAATCAAAGTCGTAACCAACACGTCTATTCCCACTCAATGGTGCCCGGCGGCTTGGAAGTCACGTCGTAGAGCACGCGATTGATGTGCTTCACCTCGTTACAGATACGATTCGAGACGCGCTGAAGCACCTCGGGCGGGAATCGGTACCAATCCGCCGTCATGGCGTCCTCGCTCGTGACGGCCCGCAAGGAACAAACCTCTTCGTACGTGCGCTCATCGCCTTGGACGCCCACGCTACGCACCGGCAAGAGACACACGAGCGCTTGCCAAATCTCTCCGTACAGCCCGGCCTGCTTGATCTCGTCGATGAAAATGGCATCCGCATCGCGTAGCGTGTCCAGCCGCTCCTTGGATACCGCGCCGATACAACGTACGCCCAGCCCGGGACCGGGGAAGGGATGCCGCCAGACGATCTCGTCGGGCAAGCCCAGCTCTTTGCCGAGCACGCGAACTTCGTCTTTGAAGAGCTCGCGTAGCGGTTCGACGAGTTCGAGATTCATATGTTCGGGCAAACCGCCCACGTTGTGATGGCTCTTGATCGTGACCGATGGGCCGCCCGTGGCGGACACGCTTTCGATCACGTCCGGATAGAGCGTGCCTTGGGCAAGAAAATCGACTTTACCCAACCGCGTCGCCTCTTCCTCGAAAACGTCGATAAACAAACTGCCGATGATCTTGCGCTTCTGTTCGGGGTCGGTGACGCCGGCCATGGCCGTCAGAAAGCGCTCCTCCGCGTCGACGTAGTGGAGGTCGACGTGAAAGTTGTCGCGGAAGACCCGTTGAACCAGTTCGGCCTCGCCCTTGCGCAACAGACCGTTGTTCACGAACACGCAGGCCAGCCGGTCGCCAATGGCGCGATGGATCAGCATTGCCGCGACGCTCGAATCGACGCCGCCGCTCAACCCGCACACGACGCGCCCATTGCCCACTTGCGCGCGAATCTCCTCGATCGCAACATCGACATAAGAACCCATGTCCCAATCGGCCGGGCAGGCGCAAATCGTATGCACGAAGTTGGAGAGGATTTTGGTGCCTTGGGGCGTATGCACAACCTCGGGATGAAACTGAACGCCGTAGAAGCGCCGCTTCTTGTCCGCGATGGCGGCGAACGCGCAGTTCTCCGTCGTCCCGATGGTCGTGAACCCCGGAGCCAATTTGGTGATGGAATCGCCGTGGCTCATCCACACCTGGGTTCGCGCGTCGATTCCATCCAAGAATCCGGTCGTGTCCGTGTGTTCAAGGTGCGCGATGCCGTATTCGCGTTTCGCGGCGCGTTCCACCTTTCCGCCAAGCATGTCGGCGAAAAGTTGCACGCCATAGCAAATTCCGAGGATGGGGACCCCTAGCTCGAATACCGCCGGATCGGGTTTGGGCGCGCCGTCGGCATGGACGCTTGCGGGGCCGCCGCTGAAAATGATACCGGCCGGCTTGCGCGCTTTGATTTCTTCCACGGACACGTTGTACGGAAGGATAAGGCTGAAGACCTTGGCCTCGCGAACGCGCCGGGCGATGAGCTTGCTGTACTGGGCTCCAAAGTCGAGGACGATGATGGGCTTGTTGTGTTCTTGCATTGCCGTTGCCGTGATGGGTGACTGCGTTTAGGTCTCCGACGTAATGTCGCTCTCTTTTAGAAGGACATCATGAGCCCCGCCCTCGCGTATGCTCGTCGCCGAGACAAGCGTGAGACGCGCGGTGTCGTGCAATTCTGCGATGCTGTGGGCGCCGCAGTTGCTCATGGTCGAACGTATCTTGCTGAGGGTGATGGCGAGGTTGTCTTTGAGGCGTCCCGCATACGGCACGTACGCATCGACCCCTTCCTCGAACGAAAGTTTCGAAGCGCCCCCGGTGTCGTAGCGCTGCCAGTTGCGCGCGCGGTCCGAACCTTCCCCCCAATACTCTTTCATGTAATTGCCGCGGACGCGGATCTTACGGCCTGGCGCTTCGTCGAACCGGGCGAAATAGCGGCCCTGCATCACGAAGTCCGCGCCCATGGCCATCGCCAGCACGACATGGTAATCGTGGACGATTCCGCCATCCGAACAAAGCGGCACGTAGACGCCCGTCTTCTTGCAGTACTGATCGCGCGCTTTCACGGTTTCGATGAGCGCGGTGGCTTGGCCGCGGCCAATGCCCTTTTGCTCGCGCGTGATGCAGATCGACGCGGGGCCTACGCCGACTTTGACGAAGTCCGCCCCTGCGTCGGCGAGATACCGGAATCCGTCTTCCTCGACGACATTGCCGCCGCCCACGCGCACGTGCTCTCCGCAGTTTTCTTTGATCCAGCGGATGGTATCGGCCTGCCACTCCGTGAATCCGTCGGACGAGTCCACGCAAAGGACGTCGGCGCCGGCTTCCACCAAGGCAGGGACGCGCTCCTGATAATCTCGCGTGTTGATGCCCCCGCCCACGATCAGGCGCTTATGGTCATCCACCAATTCCTCGGGATTCTCGCGGTGCGCATCGTAGTCTTTTCTGAAGACGAGATAGCGAAGGCTCTGGTCGTCGCTCACGATGGGAAGACAATTGAGCTTGTACTCCCAGATCATGTCGTTGGCTTCGCTGAGTGTGATTCCTTCTTTGCCGTACTTGAGCTTCTTGAACGGCGTCATGAAATCGCTGATCGGTGCGTTCAGGTCGGACTTGTGAATCCGGAAATCGCGGCTCGTCAGAATGCCCATGAGCTTGCCTGCGGGCGTGCCATCGTGCGTGATGGGAATGGTCGAATGCCCCGTGCGCTCCATGGCCGCCACGACGTTCGTCAAGGGCTGGTCGGGCCGCAGGTTCGTGTCGCTGATGACAAACCCCGCCTTGAACTTTTTGACCCTCCGCACCATCTCGATCTGGGACTCGATGGATTGCGAGCAAAAGATGAACGACACGCCTCCGCAACGGGCCAGTTCAATGGCCATATTGTGGTCCGAGACGGCTTGCATGACGGCGGAAACAAAGGGGATATTCAACGACAGCGCCGGATCCGTCCCCACGTTGTGCCGCACCAACGGCGTGCGCAGAGTGATCCTGTCCGGCGTGCAATCTCTGCTCGTCAGATTCGGTATCAGCAGATATTCGCTGAAGGTGCGCGAAGGCTCGTTATAGTAGAACGCCACGACCGGCAGCCTCCTGGACGGCGAGTGAGGCACCTATGAAACACGTAAGGCTGGCCGCCCGAAAGTGAAAACATCCACCGCCGGAGACAGTTCGCCCATGAAGCCTAAACGCCGTCATCTTAGGAAAGGGAGAGTATAATAAGTGGCCGGAGGACTGTCAAATTCGATGCCAATCGGGCGAGGAATCTGGTTTGGTATGGGTGGAACTCTCGTGATTTTCCAATTGAAGGACAACGTTAACGTGAATACTGCGAAGCATTTAATGACTGTTTGGGCTATCCTGCTGCTAACCGCTTCCTGTACGACGGTCCAGTACACGGGCGAACCGTTGCCGCCCACCACGCATCTCGATGCATACGTGAAAGACGCGCCCGCCGACAAGCCCTACACCGAACTCGGCGAACTGAAACTGTTCGCCCAGGCCAACCGCGTCAGCGAAAAGCGCCTGCTCGAACGGGCCGAAAAGGAAGCCATGAAGCGGGGCGCGGACGCCGTCGTGTACGAATCGATAGAGGTCAAGAACGTGCAAGACCGCGACTACTACCAGGAATCCCGCAACCGCGACCGTTCCGACGAATCCAACCGTCCCAACTACGACCGCGTCCGAATTATCAAGGCAAAGTTGATCAAATTCCGGTAGCGAATCTTCCGCTCGCCGTGGCGTGGACTCCCTGCCGCGCCACGCCCGCTGGCCCTTCGGGACGCCTATACGCCGATCAACGCGCGCATTGCGGAGGAGCGTTTACGGAGATGCTCCTTTGCTACGGCAAACTCATCTCCCACGCCTTCAAGCCGGAAAACGTCCCTTCGCCGTCTTGGACGACGAAGCCGATGCGGCCCGTGAAGTCTTTGATGGAGTAGGTCTGCACGAGGAGGTCGTCCAGGTAGCACTCGAAAATGTTCTGCCGGTACAGCATGCGGAAGCGGCAGGTTTTGTTGGGGGCGATTCCGGCGACGGTGGCGCAGCCGAAGCCGGTCTTGTCTTCCGAGTCGAAGTGCACCGCGTTGGACCAGCGCAACGTGCCGAGTTCAGTCTGCCCCCATGTCTCGAGCAAGACAACGATGGCCTCTTGGCCGGGCCGTTCAAGACAGATCCCTGCGGCAGGAATGAATATGTCGTTCAAGCGCGAGACCTTGACCGAGCATTCGATAACGAGGCCCTTTTCGGTGTTGAGCGGTGCGTCGAGAAAGGCGAGCGACCAGTTGGGTTCGCCGGGAGTGATCCATTTGCTTTGGGGACGCGGCGCGGCAACGAGGGTGAGCGCGTCCGATGTCGCGTTGACGGCATTGCCGGAGTCCGGTAGCGCGGATTGGGCGCGCGCTAGATTGCACGGGAGTTCGGTTCCTTTGAGCGCCTCGTTGCCTTTCCAGTAGCCCATGCGCAGGTGTTTGGCGTCGTCGATGACGGCGGTCTTGAGCGGCGCGTGCCACCAGAAGTCGCCAACGGGATCGAGGATGTAGTTGGTCAGCAGCAGCTCGTCGGGCTTGCGGCAATACCCGGCCCAGAGCGCCACCAGGTTGCGCCCCGAGTAGCCGTTGAGCCGCAAGGCCGGATAGTCGGGCCGGAAGGGGCCGGTGGGTTTTTCGGAGATGTAGGTGCCGACGGCATATTCGTAGTTGCCGGGGAAGAACCCGCCGACGAGCAGGTAGAACAAATCGCCGATGCGCTGGCATCCGCCCGGTTCCTGCACGACGCGGATGTCGAGGTTACCGGTGAGCGGCACGTCTCCGAGCCACGTCCACTTGACGCCGTCCTCGGAACGCAGCATGCCGCCGACGGAGTAGCCGTAATAGACGGTCTTGCCCGCCTCCGTTTCGGTGATGACGTCCATATGATCGATGCGTTGGCCGTCGGGGCGCCGGATGTCGAACTCCGGCCCCATGTAGGTCCAGTGTTCGAGGTCGGACGACTCCCACAATTTCAGCACGTCTTGCGCTTCGCCCGTGAAGCTGCCGTGGTTCATGAGGAATTTGTCGCCCGCCTTCCACACGCGCATGGCGTAGATGCCGAACGGGGCGTCTTTGATGACGGGACCGACGTCCTTCCAGTGGACGCCGTCGGTGGACGTGGCGGACCAGACGCTGCGCCATTGATCCTGATCGCGGTTCCGCAGTTCGTGTCGGTACATCGCAAACAAGTAGTACGTGCCGTCGTTCCAAATAACGCAGTTGTCTTTCAGCGTGCCTTCGGGGGCGCGGTACAGCATGGCCGAAGCCGTGCTGGTGAGCACGAAGCCCGCGAGCAGGAAACCAAGCGACAATGCGACGGCAGTGCCGACGAAACCGCCGCCCACGTTATGCGCCGTTTTCATAAATGCGTCTTCCCTTCCGCCTGTGAATTGCGATACCTCTGAACGGTTCGAGCATAGTGCGGCGTGGAGCGGTAGGTCAACGTGTCCGCGTGATATAGTGGGACTCACATTCGCAGTCAGCACCGAGGGGAGCCGATGAACTTATTGTTACAGCCAAAGGCCGAGTATCAACGCCGGTTGGAAACGCGCCGCGCGGAGGTGTGCCGTCTCGACAAGCAGGACGCGCTATGCGCGAACCTGCGCCTCGTCGTGTTTGTATGTGCGTTGCTGCTCATCGTGGCGGCCATCTGGGGCGACCGCTCCATGTGGTTGTGGGTTCTGGTTCCGGTCATCGCCTTTGTGCTGCTCGTCATTCGGCACGATCGTGTCATCCGCGCGCGCGACCGCGCACGCACGTCCGTCGCGTTCTATGAACACGGTATTGCCCGAATGGAAGATCGATGGGCGGGGTTGGGCCTGAGCGGCGAAG
>JBHEKO010000123.1:0-29856 GCA_041859475.1 Candidatus Hydrogenedentales bacterium | reverse complement strand
CCAACTTCTTCGCCAAATCCGGTTCGAACTCGAGCCAATACGATGCCGTATGCATCGTTGTTTCGGGCAGACTGATCTCACCCCATCCCACGTTTTCGTGAGTCCCAAACTTAATCTTCTTATAGATGCTCGGCAACCACGTGACGCTGACTTCTCCGCAACTCTTGACCGCTTCCCCCTCCACTTCCTCGCGAAAACGGTCCATGACTTTCATGTCGACTTTGATCTGCGCGTCCGTGTAGTAATCCACATCCACCGGTCGTGCGTAGGCTTTGCGGTCATCCAGGTCCAGGCGTTCGATCGTGTACTGCGCACTCTGATGAATGTAGATGGCGTTCTGAAAGACTTCCACTGGCGCGGAAAACAAGTCCACTTCGCCTATGACGCGCCCGTTCTGCGACGAGTCGAGTATGACGACATTCCCCGGCGCCGCCGTGCGCAAGCTGATGTCCTCGGCGGGATACGAGTCGGCACTCCAATGCCATTTGTCGCGCACGTGCCTGAGTATGCGCTGCTCCGCCAGGTACCCAAGTATTTCTTGCGTGGACGCCGGATCAAGCCCAAACGACTCATTGTCCTTAAATGGAATCTCGAACGCGGCGCACTTGAGGTGGCTCGTCACGATGATGAGATTGTTCGGATCGACAGTGGCATTCTCCGGCGACTGGTCGAAGAAATACTCGGGATGATTGATGATGAACTGATCCAACGGTCCGCTCGACGCGACAAGAATGACCAGAGAAACCCCCGAGCGACGGCCCGCCCGGCCTGCCTGCTGCCACGTGCTCGCGATGCTTCCCGAATATCCGACCATCACGCACACGTCCAGCGAGCCGATATCGATGCCTAATTCGAGCGCGTTCGTGCTTACGACCGCCATAATCTCGCCGTCGCGAAGGCCCCGCTCGATCGCGCGCCGCTCCGTCGGAAGATACCCCCCGCGATACCCGCGCACGAGATTATGATCCTTGCCCAAGCGTCGCACGGCCTCTTTCAGATACGTCGTGAGAATCTCGACGCGGAGTCGGCTGCGCGCGAACACAATAGTCTGAATATTCCGCGAGATAACCTGCGAGGCAATCCTCGCCGCTTCCTTTACGGACGACTGCCGGATACCGAGTTGCGTATTCACCACCGGCGGATTGTAAAACAGGAAATGCCGCTCTCCCGTCGGCGCACCGTTGTTGTCGATGAGACGCACCGGCCGCTCGATGATGCGCTCCGCCATTTCCTTCGGATTGTTGATTGTGGCGCTGCAACAGATAAACCGCGGATTCGATCCGTAGAACTCGCATATTCGCTTGAGCCTGCGCAACACGTTGGCCAGATGGCTCCCGAAAACCCCGCGATAATGATGCAACTCGTCGATGACCACGTAGTGGAGGTTTTCGAACAGCTTCATCCAAATCGTGTGGTGCGGCAGAATTCCCGTATGCAGCATGTCGGGATTCGTCACCACGATGTGCCCCGCGTTGCGGATGGCCTTCCTGGCCGAAGCCGGCGTGTCTCCATCGAATGTGTAGGTGCCGATCTTCACTTCCAGCCCGTCAATCAGCGTCTGCAACTCGTGAACTTGGTCCTGAGACAGTGCTTTGGTCGGAAACAGATACAACGCGCGCGCATCGGGGTTGGACAATAGCGTGTTCAAGACAGGCAGGTTGTAACAGAGCGTCTTGCCTGAGGCCGTGGGAGTGACGACGCAGACATGCCCGCCCGCAAGTACCGCCTCCGCCGACTCCCGCTGATGCGTGTAGAGATCCTCAATTCCCCTCGCCTTCAACGCGGACACAAGCTTAGGGTGCAGCACATCGGGAAATCCCGCATACCGGGGTGGGCGCGCGTGAACCGTCCGCCACGCAGTGAGATTGTGACGAAACGACGGGTCCGCTTTCAGCCGGTCGATAATCTGCGCAACATTCATGCGGCTATCTCGCCTTTCGTTTTACGGGCATCCTGAATATATCATCAGCGGTAACCTGTTTCAATGCTTCCGCGACAGTAGCTGCTGAACCTAGCTTGTTCCATCTCCTTCTTGTCCGTGCTTCACATGATATCGAAACCCCGGAACATGGTACACTTCAAGGTGTGGCTTGGAAGCAGCCACTTACTTACTGTCTGTAAGTTGGGTTGTGCGTGTGACTTTCGGCGAAAGGGGTGGTGCGTGTCATCCCCCTCGATTTCGCCGCGGTAAGTCTGAATAGTCAGTTCGGTTGTAGGGTAAATCATGGCTCAGTTCGAATTGGTTCTCTTGAAGGGTGAGTCGAGTATTAGTTCATTCCCCATTGGCGCCGATGGCCTCATCATCGGCAGGGCCTCCGAATGCGACGTAGTTCTACCCGATTCGATGGTCTCTCGCCGCCATGCGCGGGTTTTCGTCGATGGCGGGACCCTCAAGGTGGAAGACCTCGGCGCACGGAACGGCATTGTCGTCAACGGCGAGCGGGTGTCCCGCCTTCGCATCGACGAGGGTGACGAGGTCACCGTAGGCACTCACACCTTTCAAGTCTCGCGCCTATCGAAACCGAAAGCCCTGTCGGACACAGGCGCCCTCATTACCTTTGAGAGGGCCGGCGATATGTACCAGAAGATGGTGCGCGTCCCCGGCGGCGAATTGCCCGTTCTGTACAAGGCCGCGCAATTGCTCGGAACGGTCTTCGACCTGGACGAACTCCTGCGGAGCATCCTCCAATTGATCTTCGAAGCGATGCCCGCAAAGCGCGGATACATCCTTACGATGGACAGCGACACCTCCGAACCCGTGATTCGCGCGAGCCTCCCGCTGGAATCCGGACGCGGCAATCCTATCCTCAGCAAAACCCTAATCGACCATGCCGTGACCCTGAAGAACGCCGTCTTGACCCTAAACGCACAAGAAGAGTACTCCGCGTCGGACAGCGTGGTAGAGTACGGGATTCAGTCAGCGATGTGCGTGCCCTTGTGCGGGCGCGAAGCCGTGGTCGGGGCGGTCTATATCGATTCCGGCGACGCGGATGTCGTCTTTCGGAACGACCATCTCAAGCTACTCACCGCCATTGGCCGTGTTGCTGGCGTCGCTGTTGAGAATGCGCGGCTCCATCAGGACGCCATCGAACGCGAAAGGCTCGTGGCCATCGGCAAGGCCACGGCGGGACTGGGTCACAGCATTAAGAACATCCTCGTGGGCATCAAAGGCGGTGCGGAATTCATCGATTTAGCCATTGAGACTGGCGAGCGGAAATACCTGCAAAAGGGCTGGCCCTTGATTCGCCGCTCGGCCGCGCGCATCGAAGACGTCGTCCTGAACCTCTTGGCGTTTTCGCGCGACCGCGACCCCGAACGCGTCCCGACCGATCTCAACAAGGTCCTCGGCGAAGTCATCGAAGGCACATGGTCGCTTGCCGAGCGTTCCAAGGTGAAAGTGGACTTCAAGCCGGGCGACGTGGCCCCGATGCAGTTGGACGGGCACGGCGTCTACCTCGCGCTGTTGAACCTTCTCACGAATGCCATCGAAGCCTGCGAGGAGCATGGGGGAACCGTCACCGTCAAGACGTACGTCGACGACAAGGGCAAGGCCGTGATCGAAATCAAGGACAACGGCGTGGGAATCGCCTACGACGCCTTCCCGCGAATCTTCGAAGCTTTCTACAGCACCAAAGGAAGCCGGGGCACGGGGCTAGGCTTGGCCTGCTGCAAGAAGATCATCCAGGAGCACGGCGGGTCCGTGGCTTTCGATAGCCGTCCCGGCAAAGGCGCTAAGTTCACGGTCTCGTTGCCGGTACAGACCCAGGTGGGATGACCATCCGCCCTATGCGGAGGGTAGAGGCCACTTGCGCGAGACGAGTTCCCGCGCCTCATCCGGCGTCTTGATCGCACCCTCAAGCTGAGCATCTTCCACCGCGCTCAGGACTTCCGCGAACAAGGGTCCCGGCTCATATCCCAACGCGATAAGGTCGTGCCCGTTTACAAGGGGAGCGGGCCGGATCTCTTCGGGCTTCAAATTGGCGCAATAGTCTTCAAGCCACCGGACCGTACTCAGATCGCCATGGCTTGCCAAGCAGTCGATCTTGCACAACTCCAGCAACTCGCCGAACCCGTCTTCGCGCACAAATCGCTTGCGCTTGCTTTCTTTCATGCCCGGGGTGTGAGCGAGCCGCATGTGCTGCCCCACCAGCCATTCGACCCGCTCCGTGTCGTGGTTGGACATGCGCAATCTCCGGCAAATCGCCTGCGCCATTTCCGCGCCGATCTTGTCGTGATTGTTGAATCGAATGCGGTCGCTTTCCGTAAACGTCTCCGGCTTGCCCACGTCGTGAAGCAATGCCCCCAACGCAAGCGTGGGGGAGGGACTGTCGAGCAACTCCAGCAACAGGAGCGTGTGCGTGAACACGTCCCCCTCCGGATGAAACTCGGCGGGCTGCTGAACACCCTTCATGCGAGCCACCTCGGGAAGCACGTGCTGCAAGAGCGTCGTCTCGTCCAAGAGTTCGAACGCGCGCTTTGCTCCCCCTTCGGTGAGGATTTTAATGAGCTCGTCGCGGACGCGTTCCGCGCTGGTGCGCTCGATACATGCGGCCATTTCCGCGATGGCCGCGAACGTATCCGCCTCGATGGTGTAATCCAGACGTGCCGCAAAACGTATTGCGCGCAGGAGTCGCAGGAAGTCCTCGGCGAAACGATCACGGGGATTCCCTACCGTACGAATAACGCGTGCGGTCAAGTCCTTCTGCCCGTCGACGTAATCGACAAGTTGCCCGGCAAGCGGATCGTAGAAGAGCGCATTGATGGTGAAATCGCGTCGAAGCGCATCTTCCCGTTCGTCGAGAAATGCCACGGACGAGGGGTGACGCCCATCGAGGTACGGGCCGTCCTTGCGAAAGGTCGTGACCTCGTACTGGCCCTGGGGCAGAACCACAAGCTGGACGCCAAAGTCGATGCCTACGGGTACGGTCCGCGCAAAGAGGCGGGCAACCTGATCGGGACGTGCATTCGTGGCGATATCGTAATCCTTCGGCGGGACCGCCAGCAGCATGTCGCGGACGCATCCCCCCGCAAATAGCGCGCGATATCCCGACTGGGCGAGCGTGGCACAGATGGCGACTGCGCCTTCGCGCAGGCTATCCATGGCTCGAAGACCCGCGCATCGCGGGCGGGGGCGACGGCGCGTCCTGGATGCGCTTGCCCCGCAACACGACACCCCAGGAGATGACGAGCAAGACGCAAACAACGAGAACGCCCGAAACGAAGACGATGTCGCGAGGGTTGTGGTTATGGACAACCGACCAGATCGCCGCGCCAAGGATGAGCAGCGCCGCCCAGCGGTAGCGGCTCTCCGCGAACAACGTGCCCAGCACCGCTGCGCCCGCCGCCAGTGAAAGCCATGCGACGGGCTGCTGCGCATCCGAAGCAACGGTGTCTACGGCGATGAACGCGATTGCGCCGGCCGACCCGATCAGAAGCGTGCGCGCTTGACGTCCCAAAGGCGACAGCCCGCGCAGGTGGGAAGTACTCTTGAACATCACCCGCTCCGACGCGCAGAGCGCAAACACAATTCCCGACGTATACCCCCAAAACCAGCGATGCCCTGTCAGTTCGAATTGGCGCGTCAGAAGCGCATTTGCGAATACATATACGCCCACCCCCAAGGCGACCAGACCGGCGCTCTTGAGCGAGGTGTAGCGTAGCAGCGCGCCGAGAAGTATCAGACTCAGTCCAAGCCCGCAATGCCCCATGACAGCGGAAGGAATGATGTAATAGCGGCTCTGGAGAGTCGCAAGCATGATCGTCGCCGCCACGTAAGGAATGGACGCGCTCAGATAATGTTCGGCAGCGCTCACGGCGCGGAACCGCTCCGTGAAGCGCTCCCAACGATGGGCCGCGAAGTACGTGTAGAGCGCAACCGCTATCGTATAGATCGCGAAGTGCGGCTGATCCGAAAAACCTGCCTTGTTCACGCCAAGGAAGAAGTAGTACCCCACATGTCCCGCGATAACGAGGAGCACCGCGCCGATTTCGATCTGTGGTGTTCTGAACACTGCTCCCAGTACCGTCAACGCCACTCCGAGCACGACCAGGAGATAGGGGAGCGTGGGGGACTCGCCGAAGTCGGTGATAAGCAGCGCCAAGATGATGAGCGAAGCCGCCGCTGCGTGAAAGAGCGAAACGAGCGCGCGCGGAATGTCCCAAAGGGTGTCCGCCAGAAACCAGTGTCCACTCACCACGCGCTGTCTTGGGCGCATCCCGTGTACGCGCCGTTCGTAATACCATGCAATCGCCAGGAACAGCACGCAGACGCAGGCGGCCAGAATCCAGTTTGTGCGGAGGTAGACTTCGCCGGCCATGAAGTCTTGCTTGGTCTTGACGGCGTCTATGCAAAGCACCGTAGCCACGACGAGAATGACCAGATTGAGAACCTTGAATACCACGAATCCCGACCAGTAGTAGCTGATCGCGAGCAGCAGGCACTCGATCGCCAGCGCCACCAAAAGCCACTCTCCCGATAGAACGAACTGAAGTGTTACGTTGAGAAGGATGACGGCCTTGGCCAGAAACAGCCGCACCAGATAGTTGCGATGCGCGCCCACGGTCTCCGCGCGCCACGCAAACAATACCGCCACAATGACGAAGCCTCCATATACGGCCCAAGAGTAAGGACGGAAATCCCGTTCCACCAAATGCGCAAGAAGGCCATAGAACGCGCACGCATTTGCAGCCGCCAGTAGCGCATGCCGGCGCTTGCCCCTCCCGAAGCGACGCGAGTCGCGGATGCAAAGGTCGTTGAACAAAAGATAGCTGACGGTCAGAAGCACAAACGAAAGCAACGCCCACGTCGGTTCGTTAAGCTTGATATCGACGGGCCTGTTTATGAAGAAAAGCCCAAACGTGACATAGATGTCCGTCAACGCGATCAACATAAACGCAATCCACTTGTCCATGAGATACGCAAAGACGGCGCAGCCCGCCAGAAGGGCGCAGCCGAGCAACGGCAAATCAACATTCAATGCCGCTAGGCTTCTCAGAGGATCTTCCGAATCGAGCAGCGTAGCCGACTCCGCCCGCAACGCAAGGATTACGGCGCAGCCCACCATCGCCGTCATGAGGACCAAGATCATTCTTGCGATGACAAACCGCCCCGTTGGCAGCCTATAAGCGGGAGGCGGATCGCCGGCGCGACGGCCTCGGGTTGACTGGGCATCCCGGTCGGCCCGCAACTGCTCCACCTGGAGCGTCAGGGTCTGCACCTGCGACTCCAGCTCGCGAATGCGCTGCCGCGGATCTAGGCCACCGCTTTGCGACATGCCTTCACTCATTCCGAAACCACGCTCTCCGCGGCGCCCGTGCAACGAAAGAGCGCCGTTCCTTCAAGACTCACGCAGGACAAGCCGCCAAATTTCACAGGGCTGAGAAAGTCCATCGGCCCTCCCGTTATCGTAACAAAACCGTTCCGTTGCGTGATGCCTGTGGCGTGTGGAGCCGTCGTCACGACGTAGTGATGACTTTGCCCGGGACGGACTTTCACCACGAACACAAACCCGATGGTCCCATCCTGGTCCACATAGGACTGATACCAATCGTTGCCGTAGATCTGCTGGTCGTGAAAGAGCCACTGCCCGCCACGCTCCTCCCAGAGCATAGGGCCGCGATGGCTTGTGAACCCCTCCACGAGTATCGGCGTCCAGTTGTCGCCATTAGTCAATGTGAATTCGGCGAATCCGCGCGGGTCCGCCTTGAGTCGCCGCGGATATCCCGGCATCGCCGTTCCGTGTGTCACGCTAATCGCCGCGAGGTTCTTCCCGTACAACTCCCGCTGCTTTTCCGCGGGCTTGTAGTCCACGTCCGCGTTGCCGTACGGCATGACGAAGAAATGCGCCTCGATGTGATCGCCCTTTTCCAACCGCGTGAGCGAGCCGGGCGCCGTGAGGAACATCTCCGTCCACTCTTTCCCTCCGTAGCTGCTCAGGCCAAACGAGTCTACTTTCTGCCCGCCCAATACCCCTTCGAAGCGATTCACGCAAAACGCGATGTTGCCGTTCTTGTGCGAATACGCCGCCGCAAAGGGCCACTCGGAACCCAGAGGCACGCCCTCCAGCACCCACGCATCTTGCGCGGGAACATCCACAATCGCCGTCTCGCCGCTCTGGTTCGTATAAGCGACATGCGGCCATACCGTCTTCACAATGTACGCTCCGGCATTCAGAAAACGCAGGTTGTGCGCGCTCGTCTCGTCGATGTCCACCGGTTCAAGCACGTCCACGATCATCTTGATGAAACTGCGTGCCTCGTCGTCCTGTGGAGTCTCGAATACTTCCAAGGTCGTCTTGATCTTCTTGTCTTCCGAAAGATAGTCGAGTGCGAAGTTGGCGAGATTCGGGGACGTCAAGTAGATGCGCGTGTCTTGCAGCAGATTGTTGATCCACTTGCCGCCGCTCTTGTAGCGCAGCCCGCCAACAACCGAGACATGGTCGTGCTGGGGTTGGCCCGGCCACATCGTGTTCGTAAGGCCGCGCACATCCGCCATAATGTAATTCCGGTCGTCATCGCGAGGGAACTCGAACGGCACGTAGCAGAACGTTTCAGTCGGACCAAGCGATGCGTGAAAATAGTGATGGTAAAAGCGAATCGACGATATCTGCTTGAGAGGATGCGTGCCCCAGTTCGAGAACAGATGATACACACGGCCCTGGAACGGCGTGTCCGCCGATACGCGCAGCGGCACATACGATTCGCCGTAGCCCTTATCGCCTTCGTTTTTTCCCTCTTCAAATTCGCTGTCGAAATTCTTGCTCACCTGCACCTGCACGGGTAGCGGGTACCCATCCTTGTCCGTGAGAACCGCGGCCTCCAGGGTCCCATACGTGTTGCGGACGTTGCAGATAATCTCGACGGGATCGTTCCAACCCGGAATGGTAGCCTTCTTCGATGCCGTCAGATCCACTCGAATACGCTGGTTCGGATTCACCCACGCGTCCTCGAATCCTTGAGGTCCCCGGTGAGACGTCGTGACCTCGTAGAAGCCCTTCTGGCGCTGGTACCCGTTGAACACGCCACCGTTGGCGTCGATGCCGATTGCCTTCGCGTACATCTCATTGCGCACGAGCTGCAGCATATCCTCATACGAATCGCCCGCGAGAAAGACCATCGCATCGACCCACGGCTCCGTTGTCGCGGAAGAGCGAGCGTGTCCCGTCTGCACCATGCGGCCGGGGCGTTGATGAATCGTGTTGGGGATCGACTTCCCATCCGCATGCTGCGGTGAAATGACGACAACCAGCGCTGGCGGCTTCTCTCCCTTGAATCCCCCGACTTGCACGGCAAGCTGCTCTTCGCTCGGAGGCATCACCAACGCGAACTTCATGCCTCCAATCCAGCCCAGCTCAAATTCGCCCTTGTTCTCTTGGGGGCGGACGATGACATTCACAAACACGCGCTTCGCATAACAGTAGAGCACGATTTCCATGTCGGCCTTGAGGAGATCGTGGTGCAAATCGCGCAAATGCACTTCGTACATCTGCGTGCCGAACGAATAAATGTTAAAACGGCCAGGCCCTTGGATGCTGCCCTTGTTCAAGGTCGGCGTCAGCGTGTACTCCTTGAACAACTCGAAATCGCCCACCTTGAACGACGTGACATACGCGCGATTGTCGACGCGCATGACATACGTCTGGCCTTCGATGATCAGCTCGTTGCGCTCCGGAGAGTCGAACCGCACGGAGACCGCTGCCTGGTCCTTCGTGGGGGCAAACGCAAACGCTTGCTGCAAGACACCCAACGCAAAGACGACAAGAAACAAATGCCGCATGTGCCAAATCCTGTGTTGCCCTGTTGCCCAACACGGATTCTATAGAGCACACGGGCGCTTTTCCACACCGCGACCTTTAGCAATGGTAGGGACGTTTCGCCGAAACGTCCGCGGACAACCGCGATCCCCTCAAGGCCCCACCACCGTTGATCTTCGCGCAAACTACCGATAGACTCTGGCCAGCTATGTCTACTCCACCCAGAAAACCGACCAAGCTGGCTGCACTGCGTCTGAAGTACCACGGACGTTTCGACGCGGTCATGATGCTTGTGTACGTGCTCGTCGTCTACGTGTGGGCGCTCCGTGCGCACCCCCTAGGGCGAGACTACGCCATTCTCGCTGATCCAACCGGAACCATCCCCGGAGTGTCGGGCCACCTCGTCTCTGCCTGCGTGGACGCCTTTGGCTCCTTTGCCGCCGGGTATCACCTCGTGAACATCGCCTTGCTCTACGCATGTATGGTCTGCATGTATCGCTTCGTCAATTTGGCGATCGGCGGCCCGTGGTGGCTGGGGACCTTGGCTGCTACCCTCTTCATGTCCAATCCCGTTCACACGGAATCCGTGCTGAACCTGACGGGCATGGTCGATATCGTGCCCACGCTCGCTGCACTGCTCTTTCTCGTTGCCTACGCAAGCAACGCCGCCAAACCGGGTCCCGTTTCCCTGGTGCTTTCGTTGACGTTCTTTGTCCTCGCCGTAGCACTATTCCCTGAGAACGGTGCGCTGGTTATTGTCGCGATTGCCTACGAATGGATTGTTGTTCCTGCCGAACGCCGCAGCCTCAGGCGAGTCGCCCTGCTGGCCCTTCTCAGTGCCATTGGCTTTGGCCTTCATGGCAGCGCGCTTTTGGAATCCGTTTCTGCGCTGCCTGGCCGCTTGGCCTCGCTCTATTTTCTCTTTTATCCCATTGGCTATCTACCGGAAACGGTTGCATTCTTCCGGTCGAATCCCTGGGCGGAGTGGCTCGCCGCGGCAGTTGCCGTCTTGTTGCTCGCACTAACCTGCCGCGCCGCACGCCGCCCCGCCATTCTCTTCGGCCTTCTGGCGATGGCCGCCATTCGCATTGCCCCGGACCAACGCGCCATCGATCCCGTGCACCTCATTGGCGGCGGCCAACTGCTCACTGCAAATGCCTTCTATTCGCTCGCCTTGGTCGCCCTGTTCTACCGAATCATGGCGCATCCCAAATGGAGGTTCCCCATGGTGAGCCTCACGACCCTGCTTGCGGCGGCATTCTTCGCCCTGCAAATTTCGGCCAACTTGGATTGGCACAGGGCCGGCAAAGACGTTCGGGCCTTTCAGAGTGCGGTCGAGGAAGAAGCTTCGTTGAGTCCTGATACCCCTGTCGGCGTTCTGCCGAATTGGCGCTATGTAGGATGGGCGCCCATGTGCCTGTCGGAAGCGATTGCGCATGACACTCCGTTCGGCAACGCTCGCCCCCACGTTTCTTTGCTCGAATTCAACGCCCCCGAACGCGGCGCCTACGAAGTGGCCATGACAAGAGTCAGCCCATCGCGACTCAGGGTATCTCTTCGGACGAACCACAAGGAAGGCTTGGCCTACGCAGACGATATCGACCGGGACGAAGGCTTCCTTTGTACGCTTTCCTCGGACATTCCACCAACGGATGGCACGACAACGATGGAATTTAGTATCGAGTCGCAAGGGTCGCCCATTCCGAAATCCATTCTGCCCGTGGAGATGCCCCTCTTGTCAGCGGGGGAAGAACCCCGTCGCGAGCCCGAGGCCCACACTGGCAATTAGCAGGGTTGCCGCCCACACGAGCGTCGCCGGGAGGAGCCGCCACGACCGCATCAGCGGCAACACGCAGTATCCCGCCGCATACGCAATGGGCACAAACGCAGGCACGGAAAACCAGTCCGCCTCCGACGCGTGATACCGCCACATCCCTGCCCAGACGAAGAGATTCTCTCCGAGGATGCCCACGCCGAGTGCCGTGAGGGCGCTATTGGCCACGGCATGCCCCATGCCAAACTCGAACTCCAGCGTGCGCCGTCCAAGGTAGAAGATGTGGGTGGATGCAAGCCACCCGATCAGCATGCAATACACCGGAGTCTTCCACACGACCGGCCCAGGAGCGATATACTCTCCCCACCAACCCACGCCGAGCGTCACGATCCCTTCGCCAAAAGGCCACAACAACGCGACGAGCGCCCCGAATCCCAGTGCGGGTCGCAGCGAACCGCCATGCCGAAGAGACCACAAGAGTTGAACGGTGATGGGCGCAAGCGAAGCAATGTAACAAACGCTGACCGACTGCCACCAACAATTGCCAATGAAGCCGATGCACGCGGCTGTGTTGGTTCCCAGTACCAAGGTATCGGTCCGCGTCCAATGAGAACGAATTCTTCTCCACGCATTTCCCATAGTCGCCTGCAGAATATCTCCGTCGGGCTCCATCTTCCAGTATTCTCTCAACGCCTCAGGCTCCACTTGGTCTCTTGGGTTCCTTTTCCAAAACCTCCATCTTTCCATCTACGGCAATCCCACGATTAGTATCGCCCCTCAGACTATTGTTGACCTATTGACGGAGTGCCTGTATAATTCGCTCACATAGACCGGGTTTCTTGCGGAAATCCCGGAAACTGGTGGGTTTTAGGGGAGCATTTCTAAACGGTACCGGGTAATGGAGAACTGACCAATGCCAACCGCTGCGAGCCCCATGAAGACTATCTCGGATCTTTGCCTCGCCTTCATCAACGCCAAGAAAGGCACCTGGGACCATGCTGCCTGGGAGGGCCTTCTAGCGCAAGTTACCAAAACCGGCATTGAGATCACCGACGAGGTGAAGATCAATCTCGGAAACATGCTGGAAGCAGGCAAGTACTTCTATTTGCTTTCCTCGGCACCCGCACCGGCCAAGAAGGCTGCTGCAAAGCCCAAGCCTAAGGCGAAAGCCAAGTCAAAGAGCTAGCGTTCGGGAAAGCCTGCTCGCGAGCTTTTCTGCATTCGCATGCATAGTCATGTGCTGGAAAGCCGTGCAAAGGGCGAGTGGTGCGCATTCCATGCCGCGAGCCTTCTGCAAACAGATTGGGGGGGACTATGTTCCGGCTCGGAATCATTGGCTCCGACAATAGCCATGCCGAAGCTTTCAGCAAGCTGACAAACCTTGACGAAGGCTACAACGGCCTCAAGATTGACGATGCCCAGGTAACACACATCTACGGCACCGACCCCGTCCGCACAAAGGAAGTCGCCGAAAAGGGCAAGATTCCGAACATCGTCACTCGCCTGGAAGACATGCTCGCCGGTGTGGACGGTGTGCTCTGCGTGTGGCGGCACGGGAGCAAGCACCTGCAAGACACCCTCCCTTTCCTGAAAGCAGGCATCCCGGCCTTTGTGGACAAACCGCTGGCCAGCAGTGTGCCCGATGCGCGGCAGCTCATCGAAACGGCCCAGAAATCAGGCATCGGATTCACTTCCTTTTCCACGCTCTACTTCGCGCAAAGCACAGTCGCCTACATTGATGAATTGAAGAAGACCGCCGGTACGCTCACCGCGGGCGTCAGTTCCGGCCCCGCAAAGCTCGATGATGAGTACGACGGCATCTTCTTCTACGGAATCCACGCCGTCCAAATGATGAACGCGGTCTGGGGCTATGGATGCGAAAGCGTTCAGGCCGTTTCGCACAACCGTAACTGTGTGGCAGCCTGCAAGTTCTCCAGCGGCGCTTTGGTCACGCTCAACCTGATGGGAAACGCCAAGTACGCCTTCCACACGGTCGCGTTCGGCACGGACGGATGGAAAGAACTTACCGGCGAGGCGTCCACATCCTATTACGACGGTATGAAGATCATTCTTGAAGTCATGCGAACCGGGAAGTGGGTGCTCACTCCCGAACAAATGCTGGAACCCATACAGATTCTTGCCGCGCTCCAGAAGAGTCTCGCCGAAGGGCGCGAAGTGAAGCTCAGTGAAGTTTGATGTCGCCCAGAACTTGCGTATACTCCTTTCGCCATGACCATTGATCACATCATCCAATCCGAAGCTATTCGCCGTAAAGAATTCCCTGTTGTCTCCGAGACCATCTTCCTGGCCCACGCGGGCGTAGCGCCCTTGCCGCGCATCGCCGCCGATGCCATCCGCGAATTCTGCGACCGCGGCTCCGTTGGCGCTCAGGAAAACCCCTGGTCCTGGGGAAAAGTCCAAGCGGCCCGTCAGTCTGCCGCGGCCCTGCTTGGCTGCACTCCCGAGGAAATCGCCCTGCTGGGGCCGACATCGCTCGGAGTCAGCCTCGTGGCAAACGGCATCGCCTGGGAACCCGGTGACCAAGTCGTCTACTACCGCGACGATTATCCTGCCAACGTCTACCCCTGGACCAACCTCGCCGAAATGGGCGTTGAGCCGGTAGCCCTCGCGCCGCGTCACCACGGGGTAATCACGTGGGAAGTCGTCGAAGCCGCTTTGACCCCGCTCACGCGGCTTGTCGCATTGGCCTCCTGCAATTTCCTCAGCGGGTACCGGATAGACGTAGACACGATAGGCAGGAATCTGCGCGACCGGGGCATCCTGTTCTCCCTGGATGCCATTCAGACGTTGGGTGCCTTCCCGACCTCGGTCGAGCATGTGGATTTCCTAAGCGCTGATTCGCACAAGTGGCTTCTGGGCCCCGCTGCGGCAGGTGTCTTTTACGTTAAGAAGTCCCGCTTTGAAGAACTGAGGCCGTCCCTGCTGGGAAGCTGGAACGTGGTCTCCCCCCAGTTTGTCGCCCAAGACAACATCCACTTCGAGGACACCGCCCGCCGATACGAACCCGGCATGCTGAATCTCCCCGGCATCATCGGCATGGGTGCAGCTATGGATTTACTCCGAAAGTGCGGCATCCAAGACATCGCGAAAAGACTGATACACCTTCACGATGCCCTTATGGAAAGGTTAGTGAGCGTTGGGTTTAAGCCCTATATTGACGAGAAGCTCCTATTGGATTCACCCGAGAACCTCTGGAAATCGGGTATTGTAACAGTTACGCGCCCCAATTCGGATTTCAAGGCGCTCGCCCGCACACTGGAAGCAAACAGAGTGGTCGCTTCGTACAGGCAAGACCGAGCCGGAACCGCCGCAATTCGTTTCTCGCCCCATTTCTACAATACCGAAGAAGAGTTTGATCGGCTACTTCCGCTACTGGAAGAAGGATAGAATAGTTTCTGTCGCGTCTCGATTGAATCAGGCTGGAATTCCCGGCAAGCTTTAATCCAATAACTCGGGGGGGAAGTCGTCATGAACGCAGAACGCTCAATCTCTCGTCGCGGGTTTCTGAAGTCCGGCCTCGCCGCGGGGACGCTCGCCCTTCCCGTTATGACCTCTTCCTGCGCCTCAACCGCAAAGCGGCCCATTGGCGCAAACGAACGCATCGCCATAGGGTGCATTGGCGTGGGCGATCGAGGCAGCTACGTGATGGGTTCGGCCCTCGGCCTACCCGAAGCCCACGTGCTCGCCGTGTGCGACGTCAAGCGCGACCGCCGCGAGCAGGCCAAGGCCGCCGTCGATGATGCCAACGGCAACAAGGACTGCGCCGCATACAACAACTTTGAAGACCTGATCGCCCGAGACGACATCGACGCGTGCATCATCGCCTCGTGCGACCATTGGCATGTCCCCTTGGCGTTGGCAGCCATCCGGGCAGGCAAAGACGTCTACCTCGAAAAACCGATGGGCCTGACCGTCGAGCAAGATATCACGCTGCGCAAAGAGGTTCACAAGCACAAAGCCATATTTCAGTTCGGCACGCAGCAGCGCTCCGACGAAAAGTTTCGCAAAGCGTGCGAACTTGTCCTCAACGGCTCCATCGGAAAGCTCCAAGCGATCAACGTCTGGTCGCCCGCTAGTTCCGCGGGCGGCTCCACTGAACCCGCACCCGTTCCCGAAACGCTGGACTACGACCGCTGGCTCGGGCCAGCCCCCTTCGTTCCCTACACCCTGGAGCGCGACTCGAACAAGTGGTGGTGGTTTGTCTCCGACTACGCCCTGGGCTTCATCGCTGGCTGGGGCATCCATCCCGTCGACATCGCCCTATGGGGCGGCGGCGATTTGGTGAAAACCAACGTGCGGATCGAAGGCCAAGGCGTATTTCCCACGGAAGGCCTCTGCAATACTGCGACCGCCTGGGACATTACGTTGGATTATGATAGCGGCGTCAAGATGCGCTACTACTCGCAACCCGCCCCCGAGGAACTGAAATCCCGCTACGGAACAGTCATCGAACACGGCACTGCCTTCGAAGGCTCCGAAGGATGGGTATGCGTCGACCGCCAGCGTATCCAGGCATCCTCGGAAAGCCTGCTCAAATCCGAAATTCCCGCGAATGGAATCCGTCTTCCACGCAGCGCGCATCACGTCAAGGACTTCATCAACGGCGTTCGCACCCGCAAGGAAACGGTCTCGTCCATCGACGATGCCGTCCAAGGCGACATCTTCTGCCACATCAGCGACATCGCCATTCGCACGAAACGCCCCCTGCTGTGGAATGCCGCAAAGGAACAATTCGAAGACGACCCCGAGGCAAACGCGCGTCTCACAAGACCCATGCGTTCACCGTGGCATCTATAGCTGACTTCCGAGCATACCCATGTCGTCTGTCCTATAGGTCGTAAAAGTCCTATTGCTGAAGCGCCCTTCATCCGCGCCTTCTGCTTCGTTCCGTCCACGTTGTCCACTCCTTGACCCAACGCTTTTTCCACACGATGAGTTATAATCCGGCCTTGCTTCACGAGACATCATCTCGTTGAAAGCATTGTGGACCCAATGCCAAGGCAGACAGAGAGGATGTTGAACGTTTCATGAACACGTTTGTCAGACGTTATCGCTATTGGAAGAACTCCCGAAAATTCGCCAAGGTCGGTAAGAAGTGCCGATTCTACGGTGCGGACATCGAAGTCGAAGGAAACGTCGAAGTCGGCGACTATGTTCACATGCGCGAGCACATCATCCTTCGCACCCGATACGACGGCAAAATCGTCTTCAAAGACCGAAGCATGGTCAGTTGGTATTGCATCATCGAGTCGGGCGGTTACGTCGAGATTGGCGAGAACGCCGCCCTGGCCGAGCACGTCATCATTCGCGACGGCACCCACCTCATCTACGGCACGAAGGAGCATTGGCGCTTCACACCGCACATCATCAAACCGGTCATCATCGGCGCGAATGCATGGATCGGCAGCCGCTCTTACATCAACTACGGCGTAACCATCGGCGAAGGCGCGGTGATCGGCGTCGGCAGCATCGTCACAAAAGATGTCGGACCCTACGAGGTGTGGGCCGGTGCGCCCGCCCGCTATGTCGCGCACCGCACGGACGACGTTCCCCCAAAGAAACTGGCCGAAGCCCAGGAACTGCTTGCGAAGCACGGCGTCCGTCCGGACCGGCGGATGGAAGATCTGTAGCCTTGCGAGAAGAGCACTGAGGAGCCTGTAAACGTGAAATCCTCGATCACCTTGTTACTGGCACACTTGCTCTGTTTCTCCGCAATTGGCCAGACCATCTCCGTGGACCCATTCAAACGCGTTGGACGGGTCGATCCCCTGCTCTACGGCCAATTCCTGGAGCACATTTACGAGTCGGTCGTGGATGGCCTCTGGGGGCAAGTGGTCCGCGGTTCGAGCTTCGAAGAAGCCCCACAAACCCTCGGTCCGGAATGGCGCCACCCAAAAGGCAATTGGCGTTTTGACGGCGATGAACTCCTCAGTGAAGCCAGTGGCGCCGATGCGCAACTCGCGACAGGCGACCCCTCGTGGACGGATTATGTCTTCAGCGTCGAGGCGCGGAAGGACAAGGGTTCGGAAGGGTTTCTGATCCTCTTCCGTGCGAAGGACGACAAGAACTTCTACTGGTGGAACCTTGGGGGATGGGGGAACGCCTATTCCGGTGTCGAGCATGAAGTGGACGGCGGGCGCTCGTTGGTCGAGGGCACACGCACGGACACGCAGATCGAAACCGGCCGGTGGTATCGCGTAGAAATCGCTGTCTCGGGGAAGAGAGTGACCTGTTCGCTCGACGGAACCGTCCTTGCCTCGTTCGACACCGGCACAAACATGAACGGCTACGTCGGCCTTGGCAGTTGGACGACGGATGTCCGATATCGCCATGCCCGAGTGGTCGCGGGGGAAGCGACTCTCTTCGAGATGAAAGGCGTTGCGCCTGACGCCAATACGCTCTCTCGGAACTGGCGACTCGAACCTTCCGGCGCGCCCGTGCGCGCTACATGGGCAAACGACCGTCCCCTCAACAGCGTCTACTCCCAACATATCGTCGCCGATGCGACCGGCGGCGGCATCGCCCAGGATGGCCTCTGTGTCGAGGCCGGTGTGAAGTACATTGGCTCGGTTTGGCTGCGCGGTAAGGGCGATCTGACCGTTGGCCTGCGCGCTGGCGACGAATGCCAAGAGCAGAACTTCCCCGTGTCCTCCGACGCATGGACCGAACTGCCGCTCACCTTCGTGCCCGATGTGTCGAGCAACGCCGCGACCTTGGCCATCACGCTTGACGGCGAAGGGGATGTCTACGTTGACCAATGTACGTTGCATCGTTCCGACACGCCCTATCGACCCGCGCTTTACGAATTCGTCAAGGGCATTCGCCCCACCTTCATCCGTTGGCCCGGAGGCTGCTACGCGGAGCACTATCGCTGGAAAGATGGCGTCGGCGCTCAGGCAGACCGAATCACGAAGCCGAACTACACGTGGGGGGGCCTCGACCCGAACAGCTACGGGACCCTTGAGTTCCTGGAAATGTGCGAGGATCTCTCCTGCGAACCGGTTATTGTGCTCAATATTGGGCAACACGACGATCCCGGAAAAGCCAGCGACTACGTGCAAGAGGCCTTGGATTGGTTCGACTATTGCAATGGCGACTCGAAGACCGAATTCGGGGCGCTTCGCGCGGCGCATGGCCACCCCGATCCCTTCCACGTTACCTATTGGGAAATCGGCAACGAAACGTGGAGGCTTGGCGCAAAGGCCTACGCGGACCGGATGAAGCCCTTTGTCGACGCGTTGCGCGCCCGCAACCCAAACGTGAAGATCCTCGCGTGCGGGAGTGGAGGATACAACCTCGAATGGAACAAGGAAGTAATCGAATGCGCTGCGGAATCCATGGACTTCCTCTCCGTTCATCAGTATATGGAAGGCTCGTTCGAGCGAGAGATGGAGGACGGTGTTGCCTATCCCGCGTTCCTCGAACAGACAGCCGCCTTAATCGCCGCGAGCAAGAATCCCAGCATGAAGATCGCCGTGACGGAATGGAACCAGCAGTCGATCCGGTTGCGTACGGGGTTGTATGCGGGACTTGTCTTGAACGGCTTCGAGCGCAACGGCGACGCCATTGCCATGAGTTGTCCTGCGCTGTTCATCCGCAATGTCGATGCCTCCGAGTGGAACAACGCATTCATCAATCACAATGGCTGCCGCGCGTTCGCCGCGCCGAATTACCTCGTGATGAAGCTGTATCGCGACAACTTCGCGCCGGTCCGTGTCGAATGCAAGGCCCCGGACTCGCTCAACGCCGTCGCAACGTGGGAGTCCGAGTCCGACGACGTGATCCTCAAGGTCGTGAATCCCTCGGCATCCGATGACGTGACCGCGACCATCGCCATAAAGGGACGCAACACAATCCAATTCCGAAAATGGGTCGTGTGGTCGCCGAGCATCGACGACGAGAACAGCCTCGATGCTCCGGAGAAGATCAAGACGGAACTGACACTCACAACGCCGGAAGTGCGGTTCCCTGCCCACTCGGTTACCGTGTTGCGCTCGGTGACGGGATGGGAAGGCAAGCCAATTGACGAGATTACCTCAGACGCCCTATGAGATAGAGCACGGCGGAGAGGACCAGACTGATCACAATCGAAGTCATCAGCGGGAAGTATACCGTCGAGTTCCCGCGCTCGATCCGGAAATCGCCCGGAAGCCGGCCAAGTCCGAAATAATTCATCTTCCCGCCGAAATACACAGCCACACCTGCAACGGCAATCACTACGCCGACCACAATCAGTATCTTCCCTAAATCTTGGTTCTGCATCGTCAACCTCTGGCGATATTCGCTCGTACTCCCAATAACTCAGATTCTACCGCATTTTGCCGCGGAGGTATCCGCTCCATCGCTGTCTATCGGTGGCCGGCTCTCTTTGGTTGCAGCTATACTGAGTCTCAATCGTCCCTGCAATGGAGGTAGCAACTTTGCGTGCAATACTTCTCACAGTCGTAACATTGGCCATGTCCCTTCTCTTCGCCGCCCCGTCCCATTCCCTCGAATCCCGCCCCTTCGACATTGTCGTCATCGGAGCCACTCCCGGCGGCATTGGCGCTGCGGTCTCAGCCGCACGCCTCGGCCATTCCGTCGCGCTTGTCGAATACTACGGCCACGTCGGCGGCATGTCCGCAAGCGGCCTCGGCAAATCGGACGTCGAGACGGCGGGCGCCATCGGCGGCATGTGGGACGAATTCGTGGGCCGCGTCCTCGCGTACTACACCCAGACCTACGGCGCGGACTCCGAACAAGTGAAGGCATGCAAAGGCGGCTACTTCTACGAACCCTCCGTGGCGGAACGCATCTTCAACGAGATGCTTGCCGAGCAATCTGGCATCCATCTATTTCTCCGGCATCGCCTGGATAGCGCCGCCCGTAGCGGAAAGCGCGTAAAGTCCGTTCGCGTCACCAACCGCGAATCAGGCAATCAAATCGAGTTCACAGGCAAGGTCTTCATCGACGCCACCTACGAAGGCGATCTGGCCGCCTGCGCCGGGGCCGAGTACCGCCTCGGCCGCGAGAGCCGCGACGAATTCGACGAAGCCCACGCGGGCGTCATCTACATGGACCACACCACCCGCGCATTGCTCCCCGGCACGACAGGAATCGGCGACGACCGTCTCGTCGCGTACACCTACCGGCTTTGCTTCAGTTCCGATCCCGCGAACCGCGTCTATCCGGAGATGCCGCCCGGCTACGACCGCTCTCGCTACGCATATTACCTCCTTGACCTCAAGCTTGGCCGTATTGATTCCGTATTGAAGGCCCTGTCCATCGCGGCGATCCCCAATCAGAAATACGACGTGAACATGAAGCCATGGCCCTTGGGTTTCCCGTTCGCCGGAGAGAATAAGGGCTATCCCGAAGGCTCATGGGAAGAGCGCGAAGACATCATGCTGCGTGTCCGCAACATCACGATCGGCCTGCTCTACTTCCTGCAGAATGACCCGGAAGTGCCCCAGGCCGACCGCGAAGCCGCGCTCCAATATGGCCTGCCCAAAGACGAATTCGCCGACAACGGCAATTTTCCGTTCCAATTCTACGTGCGCGAGGCGCGGCGTGTCGTCGGCGAATACACCCTCAGCGAACGCGATTTGACCTTCGCCCCCGAATCGTTTCGCTCGCCCGTCCACGCAGACAGCATCTGCGCCGGCGAATTTCCCATCGACTCTTTCCCAACACGCAAATACGAAGTGGGCCACGAATCCGCGCTTGAAGGCTACATCCTCATGCTCAACCGCTACACCCAGCCCTATCAGATTCCCTACCGCGTCATGGTTCCGCGCAAGATAGAGGGGCTGCTCACGCCCGTTCCCGCATCCGCAACCCACATCGCATTCTCTTCCGTGCGCCTCGAACCCACCTGGATGTGCCTCGGGCAAGCCGCGGGCGTCGCCGCCCACCTCGCCATTGAGCGCAACGTTCCTCCGCGGCGAATCCCTGTCGCGGAACTCCAGGATATCCTCCTCTCCCAAGGCCAAGTCATCACCTACTTCGAAGATATACCGAAAGATCACCCAGCCTTCGCCGCCTTCCAACGCCTGGGGACAAAGGGTTTCTTCGACAGCTACCAGGCCCTTCCCAACGATCCTCTAAGGTACTCAGCGGTCGATCCATGGGCGCGACGCGTCCTGAAATTGGCTGGCGCGGACTCCTCAATGATCCTGCCCGAGGAACCTGGCGAATGCCTCTCTAGCCAAGATATGAGGCGTATGCTCGGTATCCTTTGCGAAGCCATGCGTATCGCGAAAGAAGACCAGGAAGCGCTAGCCGCATTGATTCCAGACACGCCCAGCGCGGTCACGCGAGAAGTGGGCTGCGTGCTCTTCGACAGACTGCTCCAAACCAAGGTGGACTAGCTCGCACGACTAAATGCCATTCCTCTATCACGATCAACGCCGCTATCGTGCGATCCGATCGGGAGTTGCCTGGGCTGGCAAGGATGCTTAAGATCAGGCAAGATGCGGTGCGACTCCGCATGGTCAGCTTTTCGATCGTGAGCACAGCGGCCAAACCAGGAAGAGAACATCTCAGATGTCAGTCTCATCTCTCCCCAATCCGGAAATATCCATCGTCATCCCCGTCTACAACGAGGAATTGAATCTGCCGGAACTTTACCGGCGGCTCGTGGCTACGTTGGATCCCTTGGGGCGCTCGTTTGAGCTTGTGTTTGTGGACGATGGCAGTCGCGACGGGAGTGTTCGTCTCCTGAAGGAATTCCATTCGAGCGACTCTCGGGTTCGTATCGTATGTCTGGTCAGAAACTTTGGGCAATCTCCGGCATTGTATGCCGGATTTGCCAATGTCCGAGGCAACGTCGTCGTCATGCTGGATGCCGATCTCCAAAATCCCCCGGAGGAAATCCCAAAGCTCATCGCAAAGATCGATGAAGGGTACGATTTCGTCAGCGGTTGGCGCGCAAACCGCCGGGACTCCTTCTTGCGCACACTACCCTCGAGACTGCTGAATTATCTAGTCAAAACCACTACCAATGCCGAGTTTCGAGATGTGGGCTGCTGTCTAAAAGCATTCCGCCGCGAAGTGACGGACTTGCTCGTAAAGTTCACTCACCATTCCCGCTACCTGTCCCTAGATGTCGCTTGGTTAGGTGTGCGGACGGCGGAAGTCGAAGTGGCTCATTTTGAACGAAATGCCGGCCAAAGCAAGTACGGCATTTTCAGACTCATGCGGACAGGATTTGATTTGGTGACCGGGGTCACGGCTGCCCCACTGCAGTTCTTTGCGGTGCTCGGCGCCTTGCTCGCTCTCGTTGGATTTGCGATGGCTCTCCGTGTCGCCTATTTCCGCCTTGCGCACGGCGCGACCAATGAATTCGCCTCCGTTATCGCCATCATGTTCTTCCTTTTCGGGGCACAAATGGCCGCCACCGGCCTCATGTGCGAGTACATCACCCGAATCTACATCGAAGTGCAGAATCGCCCCTATTACGTCGTCAGGGATGTCATTGAATAGCAGTCTTCATTGACGCCGGCGATTGTCGGAGGCGGCTTCCGAAAGCCCGCTATTCGGAGTCCTCACTCGTTGTCTCGATGCGGATCTGCCCCAGCGCCGCGGCCGCACTTGCCATTGCAGACTCCGCATCGGGTCCCGTGGCAATGACATAGCCTACCCGGTGGTCGCTGTTCTCCAGTCGCGATACGATATCTCCCGTTGACAACGTGCACGCCACCTCAACAACTCCGGGCGCTTCCCTTGCTTCGGAAAGTCCATGGATGGCCGTGACACGTCCCACGGGCGGCGTCATGAACCGAATGGCAGCCCCTTGGGAAAGCGTCGGCGTCACGGCAGGCGCTTGCCCCGTGGCCATCGAAACCACGGCGCGATTCAAGTTGATGCCCGTTGCAAGCGGCACCAAATGGCTCGTGATGCAACCTCCCCCGAGCCTAGCCCCCAATTCGACCAACTTGGGCCCGCGGCCGGTCACATATACCTCCGCGTGAAGCGCGCAATTATTCAATCCCAACGTACGGACAATATCGCGCACGCATCCATTGACTCTTTCGCGTAACCCTGTGGGCAGTCTCGACGGAATGGAATGCCCGATCTCCACGCAAAACGGCGGCGGCGTAGTTAACTTGTCCGTGACCGCCGCAATATACGTCTGGCCATTGGCCACCAAGCCCTCGACACTGACTTCTTGCCCAATCAATCGTTCCTCGGCCAGCACCTTGTTGTCATTCGTGAATCGCGAACTGTATTGATAGGCCGCGTCGAGTTCCGTTTCATCGTTCACGATTACGACGCCCTTGCTGCCGCTGGAAAGACAAGGCTTGAGCACTGCCGGCCATCCGCAGATCGCGCCTACTCGAGGCAGGTCTTCGCGGCTATTCACCACCCAGTATCTCGGGCAGTAGTGCGGGAGAGACTTGCTGAGGCGCTCGCGCACGCCTGATTTGTCTCGCGCCAAGCGCGCCTGCTCAGGCGTGATGCCCGGCAAGTGAAGGGCTTCACTAAGGAGTGCAAGTGGAACAATGCAAGGATCGTTGGCGACCGAAATCACTCCAACCACCCCATAGCGCCGGGCCAGTTCTATTGCCCGCTCGGTATCCATGGGGTTCACCGCTTCAGGGAAATCCGCAATCTTCAATCCAGGTGCTTGGGGATTCCCATCAAAGGCCACTACCGCATAGCCCATCGATTGGGCGTCAAGAATCGCCTGAACCTGAAACTGCCCCGCGGGGATGACCGCGATTCGCGGCTTATTCGAAACCACTATCATTCGCCCTTGGGCAACAGCCCCGCAATGGTTCCCCCGAAGATGTGCCCTTGGTCTTCCTCAGTGAACCCATGCTTGCTCAGAATCGCCGAAGCCGACGTGTAACACGCGGCCAACTCCTCTTGAGGATGGTCCGAACCATAAATCAACCGGCGTGCTCCGATGGATTTCAGGACAAACATGAACTGATCTTCGAATGGCGTTCCATGGAAATATGTCAGCGACAACGACAAATCGAAGTACGCGTTGTCGTTTGCTTTGGCGACGGCCAATGCGTCCAGGAAGCGAAAGCCTCCCGTATGGCACATGATGATGTTCGCCTCGGGCACCCGCTTGCACAGCAGATCAATGTGAAAAGGCTCCTGCATGTGCAGCGGCGTCGGCTTCCAGAGATAGCAGTCGATGGCCACGGGAATCCCAAGCTCGGCGGCCTTCCGCACCAACGGGACCAAGCGCTCGTCGCTCGCCGAAATCCCCATGAATCTCGGATGGACTTTCAGTCCCTTCAGGTTAAACTCACGCACGTCACGCTCCAGAACCTCGGCGGCGTTCGGCTCCTCGACTGGGTTTACTGAAGCGAATCCCATCAGAAGCTCGGGGTACTGCCGGCAGCACTCATACACATATCGATTCGTCGTTCTCTTGATGTATGGAGTATCTGCTGCAATCGGAAAGATGATCGCTTTGTTCACCGGGCTGGCGTTGAGATTCGCGACCAAGTTCTCCAGCGACGCGTCGAATCGGCTGCCGAATCCGTCTCGATGGGGATTCACATACGCGTGAGCATCGATAATCACCGTGCGACTCCTGACATGCAACGTGCCATTCTCTGCCTGCCCAACGTCTAGGCGCGCTTCGGATACGTTCCGTAGGCCACGGACGCCGCGGCAAAAGGATAGATGTATCTTCGTCCCGTCAACGCATACAAGACCAAACCGGGAATCTTGATACCCCAGATTAGCCAAGTCCCAATCTTCGAAGGGCTGGTGTATGGCCGCGCAATCTCGACCTGAACCTCCTCCAAGCCCGCCGCGCGATAGTACGAACGCAGCACGTTTGGCGAAAAATCGAACAGGTGGCGCGGCGCTTCAAAATAGATTGGAAGCCACGGCAAATAACGCTTCAGGCGGACATACGGCGCCGCATAGGGCACTTGGATAATCAAGAGCCCTCCGGGGCGCAACCACTTCAACATTCGCTCAATCGCAAGGCGCGGCTGCTTGAGGTGCTCGAAAACCGCAATTAGCGTGATGCAGTCGAAACTCGCCGGTTCGAACTCCGCCGTGTACACCTCCCCCTGAATAATCGCCGCATTGGGGGCGAAAGTCCTGGCCTTATCGATGGCCGTTTGACTTATCTCAAGGCCTGTCAACCGCCACGGCAGCGGTTGCATGGCCCTTAAGAACTTCCCATAGCCGCAGCCAATTTCCAAAAAGTCGCCCCCTGCCGGGCGCTCGCGCTGGATTAGCCGCGTGAGGTGCCGCTCGACAAAGCCAAGCGTGCTTGCGGCCTCGTCTTCTTCCGATTGCCCCGAATACATGTTCTCGTAGAAGGCCGGAAGGTCTTCGGCAATCGGCTGTGGCGTCACATATACCAGCCCGCAACGGGCGCACGTCACGACGTTGAAGTCGTTCTCAACGATGATTGGCGTCCGCTCCGAACTGCCGCAAAAGTCGCAGTCCACTGGCTCGCAACGTTCCAGGATTACCTTGTGGTCGAACGACGTGTAGAAGGAACGCTTGATCGCAACTACGGTGTTCTCGTCGGGCAATTTATCTTGCATTGCTCCACAATGTTTCTTGCCTCAGGACAGGCACTTGGATTCGGCTTCCTCTCAGAATCGCTGTTCCGTACTCTAATCATCCTTCCCCTTCGGTTCAAGAGATGTCGCTGCTGATTCCCCACTATTCTCTCCTTGACTCGCTGGACACTTCCACTTAGAATGACGTTCGATAGTGGGGTATCGAGACTGATGGTCGTACTTAGCCGTTGGTAGAGCGGGGGGCTTGGTGGTTCGATACAAAGTGGCTGGACCTAACGTCCAGCACTATAAGGAACTCTTGCCAATGTGGTTCAAGGCGTTGTGTTTGACTGCCGTGTCTGCATACTTTGTGGGAGGGATTGCCGGTGCCGTCGAAGCTCCTCCCTCCGCTGCTGATGCCGAATCCAAACCCGCCATATCCTCCACGGAAAAGTCGAACGGCGCCGCTAAGCCCGCCGAAGGCAGCGATACCGCCGCACCGGCCGAAGAAGCCCAAACCGTCGTCCCCCTGAAGGGCGATATCCTGCACATGAAGAACGGCAAGACTATCTCCGGCTTTCAGGTCTTGAGAGAGACCTCGGCCGTCTACGTGTTGGAGGTCGTTGAGGGCGAAGACATCACGCTGGAAGTCCCTCGCCGGCAAGTTATCTCTATCGACTACGACGATATCGACCCCAATGCCCCAAAGCCTCCCGCCACGGGAACAAATGGGGGAGAACCCGAACTCGTCTCGATTTCCGGACAGAAAGTCACTCCGGAGCTTCAAGAGAAGCTCTCCTTGGATATCTCGTCCCCCTCGCTGGAGTATACGGACGCGGATCTCGTGCAGATTCTGAAAGACGTTGGCGAGCGCGTGAAGGGGGCCTTGGCTGTCGATCAATCCGTGGTCGACATGATCCCGACGGACCGCCTTTGGACCGTGACCGTGAAACCGGGTACCACGCTTATTCAGTTCCTTCGCGAAGACCTCAAGGCCAAGTTCGCGTCGCTCGAATGGGTGCTCCTGACGGACAAAGTAGTCATCGCGAGCAAGGAAGGCGCGGAGAAGCTGCGTGCGGAAAACAAGCCCGCGGAAGGCGCCAGCCCTCAACCCGGCGCTCCCACGGATGGGGCCGCGTCCGCTCCCGAAGCGCCCGCTGCTCCATTGCCTCCGCTTGCGCCGCCGGCTCCAGGCCAATAGCAATCCCACATGTTGCGAATCGGCAATAATCTCGAAGATTATGTCCTAAGCAAAGAACCACCGACCCGCTCCGCACGCCTGCTGCTCGAAAGCGCCCGTCGCATGCGCATTTCGACGGAAGCCATTCAAGAAGTCATCAAACCCTACGCCGTTCACATTCAACGGTTGTCCGTCCCAATTCTCGGCGCGGTGGTCAATATTATCTCCGGTATCGTCCTCCACAACCGCGCACGCGGACCCTACAAAGGCGGAATTCGCATCGCCAAGGATGTGGACCTCTGGGAAACCACCGAGCTGGCCCGCCTGATGACCTTGAAGACCGCCCTCGCCGATATCGAGCTTGGCGGCGGCAAGTCCGGTATCAGCGTCGATTTGCGTGCCCTCTACAAAGGCATGGTCAAAGCCAAACGCTTCCGCGGGCCCTACCGAGAATTCGAACGCATCGCCAAGACCGACATCATGACCGAATTCGCACGCCACTTCGGCCCCCTGTTCGCGAGTCACGAATACGTCCCCGCCCCCGACATGGGCTCCGGCGGGCCCGAAATGGTCTGCATCTACAACGAAACCTATGACCCCGCTTCCGTCACCGGCAAACCCGACGGCATCGAAGGCTGGTTGCCCGGGCGCACCGAATCCACCGGATACGGCGTCTACTACGCCGTTCTGAAAGACATGGGGCATCGCGGCCTTGCCCCGTCCGACTGCACCATCGCCATCCAAGGTTTCGGCAAGGTCGGCTCCTACGCGGCCCGTTTTCTCCACCAAGCCGGCGCACGCATCATCGCCGCCACCGACGTGACCGCTGGCGCGCACAGCCCGCAAGGGCTCGATGTCCCTGCCATGATCGCGCATTGCTCCCGCGAAGGACACCTCGACGGCTATCGCTCCAAACCCATCACGAACGCTTCCCTTTTCGCCCTGCGCTGCGACTACCTCATCCCCGCCGCGACCGGCCACGTCATCCACGCGGAAAACGCCGCGACCGTCCGCGCCAAGTCCGTCGTCGAAGCCGCCAACATGCCCGTGACCTACGAAGCCATGAAGTCCCTCGAAACCCGCGGCATCAACGTCATCCCCGACGTCTACGCCAATGCCGGCGGCGTCATCGCCTCCAACCTTGAATTCCGCCAAGCCCTCGGCGGACCCAAATACGACCGCGATGCCGTCCTCACCCACATCCGCGACCGTTTCGATTCCATGCACGCCGCCATGGAACCCCTGATGAAACGCGGCCGCTCCATGTCCGAAGCAGGTATGGACGTCGCCCTCCAACGCGTCTACGAGACCATGCTCCAACGTAACCTCGTGTAACGCCTGTATCTCGTAGACAGCGCCTGTTCGTCGAAGCTGCCGCACGCAGGTGATCGCCGTCGGATTCACCCGACCCCTGCGAGTAGCTCGCAGCCTGCGGTCCACCCCGCGCCGCGCGCGGCGATCACGGCGCTATCGGTTGTCCGAAGACTACGGTTGACCCAAAGACGTCCGGTTTGTCGACGGGGACGCTATGGAGGTGGACCTGATTCAATGGCCGTTTGTCATTGGCGCGATTTGTGTTCGAGAGTCCGTCGCTCGTGGTGTGCTGCCGGATGTCATGGTAGGATGTGGATTCGCGAATCGATGAATAGAGGAGACTTCTATGGATACCAGACGTTTGCGTGTTGCTGCCGCGCTTCCGTTAGTCGCCTGCTTACTAAGTGCCGGGATGGCTTTGGCTGCGGAGCAAGATGGACCCAAGAAGCAATTGTTGGCCGGTGCTTCCACGGCGAACGTAACGCCGCCGCTTGGGGTGTCATTGGCTGGGCAACTCCATGATCGAATCGCGACGTATGTTCATGACGAACTGCACGCACGGTGCCTGATGCTCGATGACGGAACCACTCGACTGGCTATCGTGCTTGTGGATTCGTGCAAGATGCCAGGGAGTATTGCCGACGCCGCGAAGGATCTCATCGAAAAGGCGATTGGGTTGCCGCGCGATCACGTGCTCATCGCGGCTACCCATACGCACACCGGCCCGGCGAACATCGAGGGCAGACAAGCGAAGCCGGACCCGGAATACTGCCGGTTTCAAACCGTGCGCATTGCTGACGCCGTTCGCATTGCGTCCGAAAATCTTGCCCCCGCCGAGATCGCATGGGGGACGGGGAGCGTGCCCGACGAGGTATTCAATCGGCGTTGGAAGATGAAGCCGGGGACCATTGCCCCGGATCCATTCGGCAAGACAACCGACCAAGTGAAGATGAATCCGCCGGTGAGGAGTCCTGACTTGCTTGAACCCGCGGGACCGACCGACCCGGAAGTCGCCTTCATTGCGGTGCGCAGACCGAATGGAAGCCCAATCGCGCTCCTTGCAAACTATTCGTTGCATTACGTCGGCGGCGAAGGCGGCGAGGGGCACGTGTCCGCGGATTACTTTGGGTATTTCGCGCGGCGAATGGAGCAATTGCTCGGGGCCGAACACCAGGACCCGCCGTTTGTGGGGATCATGTCCAATGGGACTAGCGGGGACGTCAACAATATCGACAGGTTGAAGGAACGGCCCAAGGCCGAGCCGTATACGCGCATGCAACTCGTTTCCGATAAGGTGGCCAAGGAAGTCTTCCGCGTATACAGGGGGCTGGACTGGCGGCCCTGGGT
>JBHEKO010000625.1:0-2673 GCA_041859475.1 Candidatus Hydrogenedentales bacterium | reverse complement strand
GAAGAACACATACACGGCGAAGAGATAGATGGCGGCGGCACACCCATTCGCCACCCCCAAAGCGAGCATCTCGTTTGCATGAATCAGCCCGCCGAGTTCGCCGATCAGGCCGTAGATCCAATAGAAGGGCGTCGCGAAGTAGCGGACGCTATGACCGCCCAGCGGCGCGGCGCAGCTCGCAAACGGAGTGTAGAAGCCGGTGTCGAACATCCGCATGCAGTGGACAAAGACGACGGTGTCCGAATGGTGCAGGCCCGTCGGCGTCGTTCCCTGCGGTGGCCGCCAAGTTATCCAGGCATGGAGCAGCGGCATGATCGATGCATACGCGACGATCAACACAACAACGCCCATGAAGCTGCGCTTGCTGCGGAAAGAATCGCCCATCGTCATCGCACACCCCGTCTGTGCCTCGTCGCGGCGGTCACGATTGATCATTGTGCGAACCGGGCCGCGATCTCTACCATGGTGTAAAAAGTGACTCCATCTACCATGCATATCTCCGAACTGGATTACGAGCTTCCCGAAGAGCTTATCGCCCAGCAGCCCTGCGAGCAACGTGACGCTTCGCGGCTGCTGGTCGTCGACCGCGCCAGCGGGACGATGCGCGTAGACGTCTTCCGCAATCTCGCGGTGCACCTTCGCGCGGGCGATTGCCTTGTGCTCAATCATACGCGCGTCATTCGAGCCCGCTTGCATGGCCGCAAGATTACGGGCGGGTCCGTGGAGATCTTTCTCCTTCACGAGGAGAGCCCCGGCATTTGGGAAGCCTTGGTGCGCCCGTCCGCGCGCGTAAAGCCTGGCGCGACGATTCTCATTGGCGACGCGCTCAGTGCGGTCGTGGAGGACGTGCTCCCGGAAGGAAAGCGCCGCGTTCGATTCGATACCGGCAACGTGTTGCGCGCGCTTGAGGACGTCGGCGAGATTCCGCTGCCGCCCTACATTCGCCGCGAATCGCCCGACGCCCACGATCTGACGCGCTACCAGACCATCTACGCGGACACGCCCGGCGCGGTAGCAGCTCCGACCGCGGGCCTCCATTTCACGGACGAGGTATTCCGGTCGCTCGATGCGGCGGGAATCCAAAGAACCTCGCTCACGCTGCACGTGGGGTATGGCACCTTCAAGCCGATTCAGGCCGAGTCCGTCGAGGATCACAAGCTCGATCCCGAGGAGTTCGTGTTGCCCGCGGCAACGGCGGCTCTACTCAACGAAACGAGGGAGCATGGCGGGCGTATCGTCGCCGTCGGCACAACGGCAACGCGCGTGCTGGAGACTCAATGGAGCGGCGGTTCCTTCAAGGAAGGAAGCGGAACGTCAGGCAAATACATCTACCCGCCCTACGCGTTCCGAGGCGTCGACGTGCTGCAAACGAACTTTCATTTGCCACGCTCCAGCCTGCTCGCGCTCGTGTATGCCTTCGGGGGAAAAGAACTCATTCGCGCCGCATATCGCCGGGCCGTTGAAGAGCGGTTTCGCTTCTATTCGTATGGCGACGTGATGCTGATTCTCTGAAGCGCGGATTCGTCTTCAGGAAAACGGATCGCTGAGGCACGCGTCCCGTAGCCCAAGATACTCCACGAGCATCGCCTCCGCGGATTCCTTGTCCAGATTGAGCACGCTCATGGGCAGAACCAGATCTTCGAAGATGCCGGCATTCTCGTCGAGCGAGGCGCCCTGGGCATACGCCATCGCCGCGGCGATGGTCACGATTGCTACATTCTCTTTACTATCCACGGCCAACTCGGGCCGGTGATGAAAACGGATAGGCTCGACGATATCCACCGGCAGGCCCCAACGCTCCGCCAGCACAAACCCCGCTTCCGTGTGGGAAAGCCCGATCAACTCCTCTTCCGCCGCCACCAGTTCGAGCGCGGTCAGCTCCTTCGGAACCTTCGCGTACAGTTCCGGCATGATCTCGGAAAGGGCAAGCCTGCCAATATCATGAAGCAGGCCCGCGGAAAACACGCCGACCTGATGCTTGCGCCGCCCCGCCTTCGACACAATGCGCGTCGCTCCCGCGCAGCACATCGATTCGACCCAGAAACTCTTGTAGTCGAAGTTCTTCGACTTCTCGAACATATTCACCACCGCCGCGGAAAGTACGATGGAATAGGTTTCGCGCAAGCCGAGCAGCGCCACGGCCAAGGAAATGTCGTCTACGCGTTGCGGGAATCCATATGCGGCGGAGTTCGCCACACTGAGCACTTTTGCCGCGATTGGCGGGTCCAAAACGATAATGTCCGCTACGTCCCGGACCGAACTCAAGGGATCCAACGTCGCTTCCTGAACGCGCCGGACCGTCTCCGGCAACGCGGGCAGCGTGTCGACTTCATGAATGAGCGAGGCGACATTGCGAAGCCGAATCGGCGCTTTCAGACCCTGCACATCTTCGTTCGGGGTGGTTTCCGCAAGTGAGATTTCCGTCGATACTTCCGGATCGGTCTGCGGATAGTAGCGTTCGATGGCATTCCGAATGTCCTTGGCGGAGCACAAGAGCGCCTTGACCCGCAGGCCTGTGATGGTTTCAATCTCTCGGATCGTTGCCGAATCGAGGGGGCAGACCATGCCAATCGTGAGAAGACGGCCCATTCGGTCGATCGGGAACATCTCGTGCCGTATCGCGATTTCGCGAGGCACAAGTTGCACCAAGTCGCGCGCAACTTCGTAGTGAGA
>JBHEKO010000460.1:0-12950 GCA_041859475.1 Candidatus Hydrogenedentales bacterium | reverse complement strand
TGATTCCGTTCGATACGGCTGACGTCCGTGCCGTCGTTCTCATGTCGGACGGACGCCTCACGACGCCGCCAGGCAAGATCCAGGACACAATCGACACTCTCGTAGCGCTCAATGTCCGGTTGCTTGGTATTGGCTGGGGTGGCGAGGTCAATCACGAGCCGTTGGCACGGTTGGCCGACGGCACGGGCGGCCACTACTATCTGACCAAGACGGACGTAAACGGCGCTCCGAACATACCCAATTTCGAAGCAAATGCGGCGCTGGGCGCCGATGATATGGCAACCCACACGGTTCTGAGGTACATCACGCTTAACGAGGGAGACAATGTACCTATTCGTTTCGACGGAGCCCTCGACAATCCCAACGACAGCCCGGATCAGGGCGTCATTCAAGGTACGTTCAAGGAGCAGGACATCAAACTTGGACTGGTTGTCGGCGACACGATGCTTGGCCAGATTTCGCTTCGCTCGAATGGGGTTGTCGCGGGAAGCACCAAGGTTACGCTGCGGGCGGATTACGTACCTCGCAATGTCGACCAATTCGAGTTTGAGCTGACCCTGGCGCCCGCCCATAGTGTCACGCAAGTAACCCTGGCGAACGGCGGTATCGTGCACGGCTGGTCGCTCTCGGGCCCCGTTGCCGGAAGGTACAGGCTTGAGGCCCCGGTGGGCGAAGTATTGCCATACGGGTCAATAGGCGATTTGGTCGAGATTAATTGCACGGGGGCGCCCGCCTCATTTACGGTGGGGCTGCTCGTCGACAATTCGATCTACACTGGGCCCGAGGCAAAGTACTTCATCTACCCGGACTCCCTCGACGTAACGGCCTCCCCCACACTCGCTCCGGCCTTCCCGACATTGGTGCTGTCACCGACGTTCATCGATTTCGACACAGCCCTCAACAGCGCGCCTTTCACGATCAGGAACATCGGCGGCACCTATCCATACGGCGGGAACGACGTACTGCTGATCTGGAACGCGGAAGACCTGCCGTTCTTCGTGCAGAGCGTGACGCCGGATATGGGTATCCGAGACACAACGGTGGGCGTGGACACGGCGCTGATTCGCGTGGATCGCACGATAGCCGCAGGCACCTACACCGGAATCTTGGAGGTGAGTTACGCAACAAATCTCTTGGGGCTGACTGGCTCGTCGAGCATCCTTATGCGGCTGAAAGTGTTGCCACCCGTCCTGACGACGAGTCCCGTTCCGCTCAATATAACCTTCGGCAGCCTTCCCGTGGGAGGTGGCACGGCGACAAACGAATTCGAAATTACGAACACGGGGCAAAGCACACTCACCTGGACAATCGACACGGAGACCAGACCCGATTGGGTGACGGTGCTGTCGCCCATTAGCGATGCGACCACGACGGAAATCAGTCCGGTGACGGTAACTGTCAATCCGGCGCTTGGGGTTTTCGGCGTGAATACCTGGACCACAAGCATCATCAGTAACGGTGGAACCGTTCCGTTAACGATTTCAATGAACGTAGTACCGTAGACTTTTTTGAGTTTCTCGAAAGCCCGCAGTAGGATTAGTCCTTCTGCGGGTTTTCGTTTTCAGCCCGCACATTGGCGTGCTTGCCATCTTTGTCCCTGCATCGAAGGCGGCGTTTGCACAGCATGCCGCTGGGTAAGTGATGGTTGCGCCAAGGCTCAGCGCGCGTTCGCGAGGAATCTCAGGAAGTGACATTTGTGTCCTGAGCATAACTGTCACCATGAGTTCCTTCAATGAGCGATAAGGCAGCACGGATCGCCGGCTCGGCACTCATAAGTGCTTCTGATTTGACGTGTTACGGGTATTGGGTCGATTCCAACCTAAACTGGCACTCGGATTGCACTGTGTTAAGGACCGTCGCCATGTAGTCCTGGTATGCAAGCAGGCGACGTACAACGAAGCAAGATACAGCGAGGGAGCGGAATGCCATTGGGAGAGATTCTCACAGCCGTAGGCATCATGGTTTGCCTGGGTTTTGGGCTATCCGTCGTGCTGGCATTTGCGAATAAGAAGCTCTATGTTTACGAAGACCCGCGCATAGACGTGGTAGACGATATGTTGCCGCACGCAAACTGCGGAGCCTGTGGATGCGCGGGGTGCAGGAATTTCGCCGAAAAGGCGGTAGAGAGGACGATTGCCCCCGGCAAATGCACGGTTAACAGCGCGGAGATGACTGAAAAAATCGCCCGTTTCCTGGGGGTAGACGCAGGCCGGGAAGAAAAACGCGTTGCTCGCCTGGCCTGCGCGGGCGGCGCGAACGTGGCCCGCGTGCGGGGGATCTACACGGGCATGCAGACCTGCAGAGCGTCGCATCTAATCGCCGGCGGTGGAAAGGGATGTGCTTGGGGGTGTTTGGGCCTGGGAGATTGCAAAGACGTCTGTGATTTTGGTGCAATTGTCATGGATCGCCATGGCCTGCCAGTCGTGGATGAGTCCAAGTGTACCGCGTGCGGGGCGTGCGTGGCGATTTGCCCGCGTGCATTGTTCAGTCTCCAGCCGGTCAGCCGCCGATTGTGGGTGGCGTGCAAAAGTCTGGCCAAAGGCGAGGAAGCGGAACGGGAGTGCGACGTAGCGTGCACGGGATGTGGATTGTGCGCGGTAGACGCAGCCCCGGGCCTTGTGGTTATTAAACAGAATTTGGCGGTTGTGGACTATAGTAAGAATACGTTGGCCTCGGAGGACGCGATTCAGCGTTGTCCGACAGGGGCCATTGTGTGGATCGACGGGAAGCGAGGATTTGTGAAGGGGGCTTCCGCAAAGAGAATTACGCGAAAGTCCACGTTGCCGCCGATTCCTGTGGGATAAGAAGTGGGGAGAACTACGTTTCCGACCAAGCCGAGTGTATGAACGGGAAAAGGCCCGGACAACAAGCGGACGGTCTAGCAGAGGTATCGAAATGAAATCAGAAGAGAAGAAGTCGGTGAAATACCCGGGGGTGCGCGAAGCAATGGACGGCAATACCGCCGTTATCATGTGCGAACGCGAATCCACGGATGCAGCAGGGGCTTATCCCATCACTCCGTCGACCCAGATGGGCGAGTATTGGGCGGAGAATTCGGCTGCGGGACATATCAATGTCTCGGGCCGTCCGCTCATTTTTATCGAGCCGGAAGGCGAGCATGCGGCCGCGGCAGTCACGGCAGGTTTGTCCATGACGGGGCTGCGCGCAACGAACTTCTCTTCGGGCCAAGGCATCGCCTACATGCATGAATCGCTGTATGGGGCGGTTGGCAAGCGGCTGACTTATGTTCTCAACATGGGGTGCCGCGCCATCACCAAGGCGACGCTGAATGTCCATGCGGGCCACGACGATTACCACTGCATCGACGATTCGGGGTTCTTTCAACTCTTCGGTAAAAATGTGCAGGAAGCAAGCGACCTGAACATCATCAGCCACAAGATTGCAGAACTCTCGCTGAATCCGGGAATCTGCGCCCAAGACGGGTTCCTGACGACGCACCTGATCGAATCGTTGCTTCTACCCGAGCGGGCGCTCATTAAAGAGTACCTTGGCCACCCCGAGGACATCATCGACACCCCGACACCGGCCCAGCGAATGTTGTACGGACCGACGAGACGGCGAATTCCCGAAGTGTGGACGGTGGACAATCCGGTCATGGCGGGCGTGGTGCAGAACCAGGACTCGTACATGCAGAGCGTGGCTGCCCAGCGTCCATTCTTCTTCGACCACATTGCCGACATCACCGACCAGTGCATGGAAGAGTTCTATCAGCTTACAGGCAGGCGCTACCGTCGCATTTCGTGCTACAAGACCGACGATGCCGAGTACTTGATCCTCGGACAGGGCAGCGTCGTATCCAACGCGGAGGCGGTGGCGGATTACTTGCGCGAGACGCGCGGCCTCAAGGTCGGCGTCGTCAACCTGACGATGTTCCGCCCCTTCCCTGGCGACATGCTTGGTCCAATTCTCAAGGGCAAGAAGGGCGTAACGGTCCTGGAACGCACCGATCAGCCGTTGGCAATCGATTTGCCATTGATGCGCGAGGTGCGCGCAGCGCTGACGCGCTCCATCGAGAATGGCCGCTCCAATGGGAATGGTCCCGTTTACCCAGGCTATTTGGCCTATCCCAAGCCCCAGGATGTACCGCCCCTGTACTCGGGCTCCTTCGGTATGGGTAGCCGCGACCTTCAGCCGGAAGCGCTGATCGGCACCGTTGAGAACATGCTGCCCGACGGCAAGAAGAAGCAGATGTTCTACTTGTCCATCGATTTCGTGCACGACAAGCCGTTCACGCCGAAGCAAGAGATCTATCAGCAGCAGATTCTGGATGCGTATCCGCACGTCAAAGATTTGGCCGTGCATGGCAGCGAAAATCCCAACCTGATGCCAAAAGGCAGCGTGACGGTGCGGCTCCACTCGATCGGCGGCTGGGGAGCCATCACAACGGGCAAGAACCTCGCAATGACGTTGTTCGACCTGCTGGGGTACCACATCAAAGCGAACCCGAAGTACGGTTCCGAGAAGAAGGGCCAGCCGACCACCTATTACCTTTCTGCGGCGCCCGAGCCCATCAAGATCAACTGCGAATATTTCTATGTGGACGTGGTGCTGTCGCCGGACCCCAACGTGTTCAGCCATTCGAATCCGCTCGCCGGCCTCAAAAAAGGCGGCGTTTTCATTATCCAGAGCGAACTGGATTCCCCGGAAGAAGTCTGGAAAACGCAGATTCCCCGCCGGTTCCAGCAGATCATCATCGACAACGAAATCCGCGTCTACTACCTGAATGGGTTCAAGATCGCGCGAGAGATCGCCTCGGATCCGGAACTTCAGTTCCGTATGCAGGGCATCGCGTTCATGGGGGCGTTCTTCCAAGCATCGCCGGTCATGAAGCAGGCCAACCTCACGGAAGAAGCCTTGTTCAAGGCGATCGAGGATCAACTCGAACACAAGTTCGGCGCAAAGGGCCGGCGTGTCGTGGACGACAACGTAAAGGTCGTGCGCCGCGGATTCACGGAGTCTTTCGAGATTAAAGACAAAGTCGCGAGCGAGGATCAGTCCGATGCGGTCCGCAAGGCCGTGGCCATGCCGATCATGCTCAAACAATCGCCTGCCAGCGAAACGGCCACCACCGATATCCACCGGTTCTGGGAGCAGACCGGCAGCTTCTACGCTACGGGCAAGGGCGGAGACAATCTGACAGACCCGTTCATCGGGTTGAGCTTCATTCCTGCGGCGACGGGCGTGTTCCGCGACATGACGGGAATTCGATTCGACCATCCTGTATGGGATCCGCAGAAGTGCACAGGGTGCGGATCGTGCTGGACGATTTGCCCCGATTCCGCGATTCCTGGCCTTGTGAACAGCGTCTCGGAAATTCTCAACACGGCGATTACGGTCATTGAGAACAGCGGACGCAAGGTTCTGCACGCGCGAAAAGCCGTGCCGGTGCTCGAGCGTAAGCTTCGCGACCTAATGAACGCAGGCAATGAAGAAGCTTCCGTAGACGCCTACCTCTCGATAGCCATCGAAGCAACCAAGAACGAATATGCGTTGCCGGACGCGGACAAAGCGGAATTGGCCGCCGAACTCCTAAGCCTTCACGAAGTCCTGAAGGACTACAAGTTCGCCATCACGAAGCCGTTCTTCTCGGTCAAGGAGAAGGAAGCGAAAGGCAGCGGCGGACTTCTTTCCATCACCGTCGATCCGTACACCTGCAAAGGCTGCAGGGAATGCATTCAAGTATGTCCCGACAATGCCCTTCACATTCAGGTGCAGACGCCGGAGACAGTCGAGACGTTGCGCAATAACTGGGAGTTCTGGTTGGCATTGCCGAGCACTTCCAAAGAATTCGTGCGCATCGACGACCTGGATGAAGGCATCGGCGCCCTCGAGACCTTGCTGCTGGATAAAGACTGCTACAAGAGCATGGTCGGCGGCGACGGCGCATGCCTCGGGTGCGTGGAGAAGACCGTTATTCATATCTTCACCGCAACGGTCGAAGCCCTGATGCAACCGCGGGTAAAGACCCACCTGGAAAAAATCGACGCGCTTATCCAAGGTCTGGAGAAGCACATTCGGTTACGTTTGGTAGAGTCGGTCGATGTTGGCGACACGAGCGCCATGGTCTCGGCGATTACCACCCTAAAGGACCAGGATCTGACGCTGTCGAATCTGACGGCGGCGCTCGATACGCGCAAAGTGAGCGTGCCGCTCGATAGCGATTGGCTGAAGCGGACGACGCAACTCCTTGCGAAGCTCAAACACCTCAAGTGGCAGTATACAAGAGGGATTACAGGCAATGGCCGCGCCCCGATGGGGATAGTGAACAGCACGGGATGTACGTCCGTGTGGGCATCGACCTTCCCCTTCAATCCGTATCCGTTCCCGTGGACCAATCACTTGTTCCAGGACAGCACGTCCATGGCGCTGGGATTGTACGAAGGACATATGCTGAAAATGGCCGAAGGATTCAAGGCCATTCGCATGGCGGAGTTGGAGCTTGCCGGGAGTTACAAGCCGCAAGCACACGACGCCGAGTTCAAGTATTTCGATTGGACCAAGTTTACGGATGAAGAGTTCCTGTTGTGCCCGCCGGTGGTGGCGATTGGGGGAGATGGAGCGCTGTACGACATTGGGTTCCAGAATCTGTCGCGCATGATGATGACAGGGAAGCCGATTCGCGTCGTAGCGCTCGACACGCAGGTGTACTCCAATACGGGTGGCCAAGCGTGTACGTCCGGGTTCACCGGACAGGTTTCGGACATGGCCCAGTACGGTAAAGTCCACAAAGGCAAGGAAGAGATCCGCAAGGAAATCGGACTTATCGCAATGGCGCACCGCACAAGCTACATCCTTCAAGGAAGTGTGGCAAATACGTCGCACCTCATCGAGGGCTTCATCCGCGGCCTGAATTCGCGCCGGCCAGCCTTGTTCAATGTACACTGTCCCTGCATGCCGGAACATGGCATCGCGGACGACTTGGGCAAACACCAAGCCAAGCTGGCGCTCGAATCGCGCGCGTACCCGGTCTACACGTTCAATCCCGACTTGGGCAAGACGTGGGGCGAATGCCTGAATCTCGACGGCAACCCGGCAGGCGGCGCGATGTGGCCAACATATACGCTCACGTATGTCGATGAGAACGGCGAACCCGGCAAGATGGAGCTTCCGTTGACTTTCGCGGACTTCGCCATCACCGAAGCACGGTTCCGCAAGCACTTCAAGACCGCTCCGCGCGACACTTGGAACGAGAACATGGTGCCGGTCGCCGAGTTCCTGGAGTTGAGCAAGGATGACCGGGAAGGCAAGTTCCCGTTCGTTTGGGCCGTGGACAAGAGAAATCGCTTGGCGCGTGTCATCGTTGCCGAGCCGCTGATTCTGGCGTGCGAAGACCGCCGCGACTTCTGGATGCTCCTGTGTTCGCTCGCAGGTGTCGGAAAGGACGTGGACGTGGATGCGCTGAAGACCCAAGCCAAGATGGAAGCGGTTCAACAGCTCACGGCCGGACTGATTCAGCTTATGGGCGGCGGCGCGAGCAACGGCTCACCCCTTCCTGCAGGCATGCTTACCGAGGTTCCGATGCCGGTTGCCACGCCTCAAGGAAACGGGGCCGGCAGCGCAACACAAGAGCCCGCGCCAGCGGCGAAGGGTTCGGGAGATGGACACATGTCACCTTTCTTAGATTCAACAGCATGCACCGGATGCGGAGAGTGTGTGCTTGTCAATCCGAAGGTATTTGCCTGGAACGACAAGAAGCAGGCATTCATCAAGGATGAAAAGGCCGGTCCCTTCCGCGACTTGGTGAAGGCGGCGGAGAAATGCGCGGCACGCGCGATCAAACCCGGTTCTCCAAAGGACTCTTCCGAAAAGGACGTTGAGAAATTGATTAAGCGGGCCGCGAAGTACAACGGTTAGGGTATCCGCTTGCGAGGTTAGGCGAACTGTTCACATCGGCGCACCTCCCTACCGGAGGTGCGCCGATGCACGAAAGAGCGAGGCTGGTATATGTGGCAATTCCTTGGGTCTGGTGCTCGGAAAACCTTTTCCCACGGCGTCCACCCCCCAGAATCGAAGGAATTGACCCAAGCGAAGGCCATTCGCAGGCTCCCTTTCGCTCCGGAGTTCATCATTCCCCTGTCGCAACATACAGGAGCGCCTTCGCGCCCCATCGTGCGCGAAGGCCAGGAAGTCGTACGCGGCGAGCCTATCGCGGAAGCGGGCGGTTTCGTCTCGGTTCCGATGCACTCGCCCGTTTCGGGCGTGGTTAGAAAGATCGGCCTTGCCCGCGACGTACGCGGCGGAATGAGTCCTGCCATCTTTGTTCAGCAATACCCAGGGGCAAGCCAGGAGATTCTCTACGGGACCCACGTGGACGTGGACACCATGACGCCCGCGGAGATTGTCAAAGCCGTCCAGAACACCGGGGTGGTGGGGCTGGGCGGCGCGGCGTTTCCCACCCACGTGAAATTGGCGGTGCCTGAAGGCAAGAACGTCGACACGATCATCGTAAACGGATGCGAGTGCGAGCCCTATCTCACGACCGATCATCGCGTCATGCTGGAGCGGGCCGGCGACATGTACGAAGGGATTCGCATCGTCAAGCGTGCGATGGGGGCGGAACGCGTAATCATCGGCGTGGAGCACAACAAGCTCGACGCGGTAGAACGGTTACGTCAATGCAAACCCGCGAACCTGGACGTAGCCATCGAAATCGTTGAAGCGAAGTATCCGCAAGGGGCCGAGAAGATGCTGGCAAAGGCGCTCCTCAATCGGGAGGTGCCTTCGGGAAAGCTGCCCATTGACGTAGGCGTAGCAGTCTTCAATGTGGCCACGCTGTCGCAAATTGGAGAACTGCTTCCCCGCAAGCAAGGATTGATCGAGCGCGTGGTCACGGTCTCGGGCCCCGCCGTGCAGCATCCCGGAAACTATCTGATGGCATTGGGAACGCCGCTAAGGTTCGCGCTGGAACAAGTAGGCTTCGGCAAAACCGACGCCCAGTTGATTCTGGGCGGTCCGATGATGGGCACTACCGTTGGCAGCTTGGATGTTCCCGTAACCAAAGGAGTGACGGGCATTCTTGCATTTCCCAGGGGCGACTCGCGCTTGGCGCGCGACGAAAAGGTATACGCCTGCATCAAATGCGGCTCGTGCGTTCAGGCGTGCCCGATACACTTGAACCCTTCGACATTGGGACTGCTGGCCAGAAAACAGGAATTCGACACGATGGTGGAGCGCTTTCACCTAATGGATTGTTTCGAGTGCGGTTGCTGCTCGTACGTATGTCCGTCCAACATTCCACTTGTGCAACACTTTCGCGTGGCCAAGTCAGTCGTTCGCGATAGAAAGGCGTCGGCGTCATGAGCGTAAGCGTTCGCGCAATCGAGTTGAACACCTCCCCCCATTTCAAAGCCGCGACAAGCACCGACGCGATCATGCTCAATGTCGTCTATGCGCTTATTCCCGTGTGCGCGTTTGCCGTCTTCACATTCGGATTGAGCGCATTTCTTCTCATTTTGACGGCACCCCTGGCCTGCGTGCTGACGGAACACTTCTTCTGCCGCGTCGCGGGTAAAGAGTCGACGGTCGGCGACTACAGCGCGCTGATTACCGGAATCTTGCTTGCGTTGACCCTCCCCCCCAGCCTTCCACTGTGGATGGCGGCCGTGGGCGGTTTTGTTTCGATAGCACTGGGCAAAACACTGTTTGGAGGACTGGGGCAGAATCCTTTCAATCCCGCGCTGGTCGGCCGCGCATTCCTGCAAGCGGCATTTCCCGTTGCCATTACGACGTGGAGTCCCGCGCTTTGGCCGTCGGTGTGGTCGACCGATCGCTTCTCACACGTACTGCTGCCTACGCTTTCGCTTCCATTCATGAAGGCGGAGACCGCGGCAGGGTACATTCACCCGCTTTCCGTGGATGGCTTCTCAGGGGCTACGCCCTTGACGATGATGAAATTCGAACACGTGAACACGTCCTTCAGCAGCCTGTTTTTCGGGATGACGCCCGGCTCGACGGGGGAGACATCCGCTTTCCTCATCCTCCTGTGCGGCGCCTATCTCATGTACCGGAAGATGATGGACTGGCGCATTCCCGTGGGAGTTATTTCGAGCGCATTCTTGTTGAGTGCGCTGTTCTATGCACTGGCTCCCGACAAGTATCCTCCCCCCTTCTTCACGCTGTGCTCGGGTGGAATGATGCTGGGAGCGGTCTTCATGGCTTCCGACATGGTCGGTTCGCCTTTTACGCCGCGTGGCGTGTGGATATACGCAACGCTCATCGGAGCAGTTACCGTAACGATTCGCGTTTTGGGCGGCCTACCGGAGGGCATCATGTACGCGATTCTGCTGGGCAATGCCATGACACCGCTTATCAACCTGTATACTCAGCCACGCGTATACGGAACGCATCGGGAGCTTCGCAACAAATGACGGCGGACGTGAGTCAAGCGGTACCTCCAGTAAAGGTGGACTCGGGAAACAGCCTGCACATGATCAGCGTGATGACGGGAGTCGGCACGATTTGCGGGTTGCTGATTGTCGTCGTGTACCAACTGACCTTGCCGGCCATTCAGCACAACCAAGCCACGATTGTCAGAGAGTCTGTTTTTGAAGTCATTCCAGAAGCCCAGTCCCAGGCAATACTCGCCGTGGAGGCCTCGGGCAATCTTATCCAGTTGGAATCGCCGGAAGGGACCTTGCCCAAATTATTCGCCGGGTATAGCCATTCGGGTGAACTGCTTGGCGTTGCCATCGAAGGGAGTGGGCGCGGGTACGCCGACGTGATACGTGTTCTCTACACATATTCCCCCGAGAAGAAGGCCATCATCGGGTTCAAGGTACTGGATTGCCGCGAAACGCCAGGACTTGGGGACAAGATCATTGCCGATGCCGCGTTCCAGGAGAACTTCAAAGAGTTGGACGTGAAGCTGAATGCAGCGGGAGACGCGCCTGCAAACGCGGTGGTCACGGTAAAGCACGGCACCAAGGCGCTACCTTGGCAAATCGACGCGATATCGGGTGCGACAATTTCCTCGAAGGCCGTGGGGCGAATCCTGAACGATGGAGCGCGGCAATTTGTGCCACTGATTGAGAAGAATCTAGATATGATCACGAAGGCAGGGGCGAAATGAACGAAACCAAAGCACGCTCGGACGACATGAACGTCCTTCTGAACGGACTATGGAAAGAGAATCCTGTCTTCGTTCAGGTTCTGGGCATGTGTCCGACTCTGGCCATCACAAACTCCGTGAAGAACGCGTTGGCCATGGGACTTTCGGTAATCTTCGTGCTGGTCATGTCCAATGCCCTCGTCGCGATGGTACGGAAGATCGTGCCGAAACAAGTCCGGATCGCAACGTACATCCTGATTATCGCGACGTTTGTAACCATGGTCGATTACATCATCAAGGCGGTTAGCATTCCCTTGTATAAGGCATTGGGCGCCTTCATTGCGCTGATCGTGGTGAACTGCATCATCCTTGGACGCGCCGAGGCCTTCGCGTCGAAGAACACAGTCTGGAAATCCGTCCTCGACGGTTTGGGAATGGGCGTTGGATTCACCTTTGCCCTGCTTTGCCTGGGCAGCGTTCGAGAACTTCTCGGCAATGGCACCCTTCTCGGAGTCCACGTGCTGGGGTCCTCTTTCGAACCGTGGGTGATCTTCCTGCTGCCAAGCGGAGGGTTCCTGACACTCGGAGCGTGGCTGCTTCTTTTCGGGTTCTGGCGTGAGCGAAAAAATAGAATCAAGGCCGACAAGGAAGCTACGTCATGAGTCAGACTTCGCTCTTCTTCATCTTCATCGACTCGTTCATCATCAACAACATCGTGCTCATGGTGTTCCTTGGCATCTGCCCCTTTCTCGGAGTCTCGGGAAAACTCGACACGGCGGTTCGCATGGGCGTGGCGGTGATTTTCGTTCTGCTGGTAAGCTCGAGCATCACGTACGGGCTGAATCTCTTGCTCGTCAAATGGCACGCGGAATACCTGCGCATCATCTCCTATATCGTCGTGATTGCGGCAACTGTTCAATTGGTCGAAATGTTTATCAAGAAATCCAGCCCAGGGCTGTTTCGCGCGCTTGGCATCTACCTTCCCCTCATCACGACGAACTGCTGCGTGTTGGGCGTGGCCATGTTTCAGACTTTCCGCGAATACAACTTCGCTCAATCCATGGTCTTCTCCTTGGGCACGGGCATGGGATTCACGTTGGCCCTGGTCATCATGGCCGGCATTCGCGAGCAGCTCAACCTGGCGGATGTGCCCTCCATCGCCAAAGGAACCGGCATCGCCCTCATGGTCGCGGGAATCCTGTCCATGGCATTTATGGGATTCGCCGGACTAGGCACGCTCTGACCATGTGGCAGCACCTTCTGCTTGGTGTCGGCGGCGTCGTAACGTTAACGCTTCTCTGGGTCGGCGCGCAGGAATGGATCCGCCGCCAAACACCCGGTGCCGCGCCCGACCGCGACATGCTCCAACACCTCGCCCACCATTGCCATGGCTGTGCGCGCGAAGGCTCCTGCGCCAATCCCGAGAACGGACCCGACGGCTGCCCCGGCAACGTGTAGCCTCCACGACGCGCCACTGGATTACCAGTGGCCCATCCCTTTATTCTCTCCTCTTCACTTCAAACCGGCAGGGAGACTTTGCATGATTATCGACAAGGTGACGCGAGCGGATTTGTATCGAGTACTCGGCCCGCGGGTTGAGGCGGCCTTCGACTACCTGCTCAAGACAAATATGGACACGCTCGCGGATGGCAAGTACGAACTGGACGGCGACCGCCTCTTCGCAGTCGCGATGCACTACACGAGCCGATTGCACAAAGACGGCGAATGGGAAGCGCATCGCCGGTACGCGGATCTGCAGTACATCGTCGAAGGCTCGGAACTCATTGGGGTCGCCGTAGAGGGACGGCTTGCCGAACAGCCCTATGACGCCACGAAAGACTGCCTGCTCCTCTCCGGCGATTGCAGCGACATCATCACCTTG
>JBHEKO010000381.1:0-9707 GCA_041859475.1 Candidatus Hydrogenedentales bacterium | reverse complement strand
GTGCAGTAGCGTTTTCATAGCAGGACGTCTCCTTCGAATGAACCTCGACTACTCCGCCTGGATGGCGTTCCGGCTGCGGCCATTCGCCGAAGCCAGGATTTCTTCCAACGCGCCGAGCAACGCGTTTATTTCCGAATCGGTTCCCACGGAAATGCGCAGCGCATTCTCAAGCCTGCGCGCATCGAAGTAGCGCACGAAGATATTATCCTCTTTCAGCTTCTCGAAAATCTCGCGCGCCGAGGGTGTGCCGGACCATTGCGCGAGCACGAAATTGGATTGCGACGGAGACACAACGAAGCCCAGCTTATCGAGGGCTTCAATGAGCCGCGTGCGCGTAGCCTTCGCGCGCGCCAGCGCACTCTCGAAATACGGCACGTCGCGAATCGCTTCCGTGCCCGCTGCCTGTGTCACCCCGTTCACATTATAGGAGTCTTTGCCCTTCATCAGTTCTGCGATGAGCTCGGGCCGCGCTACCGCCACGCCAAGACGGAGACCAGCCATGCTGTACGCCTTCGAAAACGTCCGCATCACGATGACGTTCTCGAACTGCTTGGGGAAATCCATGCAATCGTCTTCCGCGAAATCGACATACGCCTCGTCGAGGACGACGATCCCTTGAAAGCCCTTGCAGAATCGCTCGACTTCCGGTCGGGATGCGCACACGCCGCTGGGCGCATTGGGTCGAGGCAAGAAGCATAACCGGGCCGGCGTCGAAAAGAACGGTTCCGTGAGCCGAAACTCGTCGTCCAGGTCGACCAGCGAAATCTTCGCTCCGTGCAGTTGGGCAAGCGTCTCATACAAGGTGTACGTCGGATACGGAGACAACACCGTGTCGCCGGGATCGACGAACGTGCGTAACGCCAACGCAAGCAACTCATCCATCCCGTTGCCCGCAATCACCCACTCCGGGCCTTCGTACCCGTAGCGTTCGGCGCAGGCGCGGCGCAGTTGCGTCGCCACGGGATCGGGGTATTTGCGAATCGACTCCGTCGTGTACTGCCGCACGGCATCGAGCACGTTCGGCGAAGGCGGATACGGATTCTCGTTTGTATTCAGCTTGATGACACTGGAAACGCGAGGCTGTTCCCCGGGCACGTACCCTTGCACATCCTTCAGAATCTCGCGGCCGTATTTCACTTTCGGATCTCCACCGCGCGAGCGTGCGCGTCCAATTTCTCCGCCAACGCAAGCTGAATAATGTCGTCCGCAATGGCCGTCATCCGTTTCGGCGTGAACGAAATCACGCTGGTCACTTTCCGGAAATCTTCCGCCGTCAAGGGCGAGGAGAATCGTGCGCGGCGCCCTGTCGGCAGGATATGATTCGGCCCCGCGTAGTAGTCGCCTACGGCAACCGACGTCGCCCCGCCAAGGATGGCGCAACCGGCGTTTGCAATCGTGTCGAACACGGCGCGCGGATCGCTTGTTTGAATCGACAAGTGCTCGGGGGCGATGGCATTCGTGATCGTCGCCGCATCCGCCAGTGAACGGACGACAAAGGCCCGACCGTTGGCCGTGAGCGAGCGGCGGATGATCGCCTCCCGCGTCAGCGTCTTCAGGTGTTTTTCGATGGCGGCGGTGGTCTCGTCGACCATTCGCTTCGACAGGCATACCAACGTCGCGCAGGCGTCTTCGTCGTGCTCGGCTTGCGCGAGCAGCTCCATCGCCACTTGGTCTGCATTTGCCTTGTCGTCGGCGATAACCACCACCTCGGACGGGCCGGCTTCTTTGTCGATGTCGCAGATCGACGAGACGAGGCGCTTCGCGAGCGTCACGTAGATGTTGCCCGGTCCGGCTATCTTCAATACCGGCGTCACGTGCTCCGTTCCGTACGCGAGCGCGGCGATGGCCTGCGCGCCTCCGATGCGATAGACGCGCGTCGCACCCGCGATTCGGGCCGCCGCCAGTACGAGCGGGTGAATGCTGCCTTCGAAGGAGGGCGGCGATACCATGACGATTTCGCGCACGCCCGCAACTCGTGCGGGGACAATGTTCATCAGCACGGAAGAAGGATAGAACGCGGTCCCGCCGGGCACATACAGCCCCACGCTCTCGATGGGCGTGATGCGCTGGCCAAGCACACTGCCGTCGTCGGATGTCTCTTCCCACGATTGCCGGAGATTCTTCTGATGGAAGGCAGTAACGTTGTCGTGGGCGCGTTTCAACGCGTCGAGCGTCCCGCTCGGGACACGCCCCGTCGCGGCGTCCAATTCGGCATCGCCAATCAGAAACTGCTCGGGCGTCAACGCAACGCGGTCGAACTTCTCCGTGTAGTCCGCCACGGCGGCGTCGCCCCGCGTGCGGATGTCCTCCAGGACGGCTTTCACGGCAGCGAGCTTCTGCGCCTCTTCTTGGGCGGCCGCGCCGGTTGCGCTGGCGCTCGCAATCGATTCAAGGGCGCCGCGGAGCCCTGCATCATCGCCGATCTCTGTGACTCGCATGATTCACTCCCTCTGCTCGCCATAACGGGATAACCCAATCATACCCATGATCCCGCTCTTCATGCGCACGGGAATCGCGGACTAACCCAAGCGAAGGCCGCCTCGACGGACGAAAACGGGTCCGTCCCAGATTTCCGCCACGTCGCTCGGCGCTAATCGCGAACCCGCTCGATATCCGCGCCCAGGCTGGCGAGGCGCTCTTCGATGCGCTCGTAGCCTCGGTCGATATGATACACGCGCGCGATAGACGTCTCGCCCTTGGACGCGATAAGTCCCGCGATCACCAAGGCGGCGCTCGCTCGCAGATCCGAGGCCATGACCGGCGCGCCACTCAGTTCCGGAACGCCTCGAATCACGGCTGTGTTTCCGTCCAATTCGATTCTCGCGCCCATTCGCGTCAGTTCGGCCACCTGCATGAATCGGTTTTCGAACACGGACTCGCGCAGCACGCTGGTCCCATCCGCAATGCACATCAGCGCCATGACTTGCGCTTGGAGGTCCGTGGGAAAGCCGGGGAATGGCTGCGTGGAAACGTCCACGCCCTTAATGCCATCCTTTGCGGACACGCGGATGCGGCTTCCCAGCACTTCAACTTCCGCGCCCGCTTCCCGGAGTTTGCCCAGAAACGACGACAGATGATCGGCGTTCGCATTCAACACCGTCACGTCGCCGCGGGTCGCGACCGCCGCAATCAAGAAGGTGCCTGCCTCGATCCGATCGGGGATGACGACATGTTCCGCGCCTCCCAGCGAGTCCACACCGACTACCGTAATCATGTCGGTGCCGGCCCCGGAGATTTGCGCGCCCATCGCATTCAAGAAGGCCGCGACATCGACAATTTCCGGTTCGCGCGCGACATTGCTCAGCCGGGTGACACCCTTCGCCCGTGTCGCCGCCATCATGAGATTCTCGGTTGCGCCAACGCTGGGGAAATCCAGCGCGAAGTCCACGCCCGTGAGGCCGCCTTCCGCGTTGACGTACCCCTCATCGATCGTGATGGCCGCGCCAAGCGCTTCGAGTCCCTTGAGATGGATATCGACGGGCCGTGTTCCAATCGCGCACCCCCCCGGCAAGGAAACGCGCGCCTTGCCGAAGCGAGCCAGCATCGGCCCCATAACGAAGAACGACGCACGCATCTTGCGCACGAGGTCGTAGTGCGCCAACTGCGACGTAATCGTCGACGCGTCAATCGTCATGTAACGGCCCGTAAACTCGATGCGCGTCCCGAACGACGACAACAACTTGTCCATCGTAAAAACGTCGTGCAAGCAGGGTATATTGTGAAGCGTGCATGCTTCTTCGGCAAGAATGCTCGCCGCCATCAGCGGAAGCGCCGAGTTCTTCGCGCCACGCACTTGAACCGCTCCCTTCAAGGGGCGGCCTCCACGGATGAGAATCCTGTCCACGCTTATGCCCTCTTCATGCCGAAAAACAAACGGCCCAAAGCAGACGCATCGGACGCTCTGGGCCGGTATACCCGAGATCGATTACTGTTGCGCTGGCGTAGCCGTCTCTGGCGCGGGCGCAGCAGCTTCTGGCACCGCAGGCGCAGCAGCTTCCGCCGCCGCGGGCGCAGCAGCTTCTGGCGCCGCAGGCGCAGCAGCTTCAGACGCAGGCGCTTCCGCCGCGGGCGCTGGTACGCTTTCGACCGGAGCAGGAGCGTCGCCGGACGGCGCTGCGGGCGTCGCCGCATCTCCGCCCAAACCGAGGCCCTCAAGCCCCTTGAACGAAGTGCCCTCTGGGACGGGCGCGGTCGTGCCGTCGTCTACCACTTGCTCTGGCGCGCTGCCGCGGACGATACGGGAGCCAATGAGCGACATGCTCATCGAGAAGACCATGAAAATCGCGGCCATGATGTACGTCAGTTTAACCGGCATGCTCTTTCGCGCACGCGGACCAAACACCGTCTCTGAACCCGGCCCGACGCCGAAGGCACCCGCGAAACTGGTTCCCTTGCCCTTCTGCAACAGGACGATGACAATCAGCCCTATACAAGAAGGTACATACAGGATAAGGAGAATCCACCAGAGGGTCTCCAACCGGAAAATGTAATCGAACATGCCCGAGTAACCCTTCCTAAATTAGGCGGACGCCTTGACGATTCCGGCGAAACTGTCCGCCTTCAACGCGGCGCCACCCACAAGCGACCCATCGACATCCGGCTTCGCCATGAGCTCGGCTGCATTGTCCGGCTTCACGCTTCCACCATACTGAATACGCAATTCACTCGCTACGGTTTCACCAAACTGGTCGCGCACCAATCCCCGCACGAATGCGTGGGCGTCTTGCGCCTGTTCCGGTGTGGCCGTTACTCCCGTTCCAATCGCCCACACGGGCTCATACGCTATCGATATATTGGGGAAATTCTCCACCGCGAGGCTCTGCAATCCATACGTGACCTGGCGCGCCAGCACGTCTTCCATCTTGCCGCCTTCGCGCTCTTCAAGCGTCTCGCCGATGCAAAACATCACCTTGAGGCCCGCGCTCAGCGCGAACTTCAACTTCTTGTTCAGGATATCGTCGGTTTCATTGAAGTACTGACGGCGTTCGCTATGGCCGATTATCGTCCATTGGCAACCGGCGTCCAGAAGCATCTGAGGAGAAATTTCTCCCGTGAATGCCCCACTCTCTTTCAGATAACAATTCTGAGCGCCAAGTTGAATGTTCGAACCTTTCAACTCAAGCGCAACCGGCTGCAATGCCGTAAACACTGGGCATATGACTATCTCGACCCCGGCGACATCCGCCACCAACGACTTCAGCGCTTGCGCCGTCGCCACCGATTGGCCTATGAGGTGGTTCATTTTCCAGTTGCCCGCTACAAGTGGTCTCCGTGCCATGAGGTCCTTCCTTCCCGATGAGGGTGCGGCAATTTCGCCGCAAAACTACTACAAAACGGCTCCCGAAAATAGCACATTTCGCGCAACATACGCAAACTTCCGCTTTCCTTGAGAAACAAGACCGCAATTCCAAAGCTCGCCGGAAGACGGCGGAGAGATGCCCCATGCTCAGCGCTGGGCCGGCGCATCGCTTTGAGCCGGTACGGGCCGCGCCGAATAGGCAAACAGGAGGCAGGACGTGTAGTAGAGAATGTAACAGAGATATCCGTCGATTCGGCTTTCGGCATAACGCCAGCGGGCTACAAGGATGTCGGAGACGAAGAAGATTATTGCCGCCGCAAGCACAAGCCTGCCTTCTTTCGATATCCCAAATGACAGGACGACCATGGTACTGATTACCGTGCTGTAGAGTATGAAAGGCACATGCTCGGCCGGCTGGACATGCGGCCACAGGATGAGACCGGTCGTTCCTGTTGTGAGGAAGACCGGAAGTATCGCCAAGCCCACCCTACGCCAGTCCATGCGCCGCGTGAAGAACGCCGCGCTGAACGACAGGTGGGCGAAAAGAAACGCGTAAAGACCCGTTACGAAACTGCCCGGGCCTAACACGTCTCCCATCCAGCAGAAGACGAGCCCTGCCAAACAAAGCCGCCCGTACCAAGTGCGAAGCCCACCGGCTAGCAATCCAACCAGCACGTAACTTGAGGATGCGACAAGCGTGAAGGTCATCACGTACTGGCCCGCGCCAACATGCCGGGCAAGTAACATAAGTGCCGTAGACGTTGCACTTACGATAGCAATAGCCAAAACGGCGCCGCGATGGGCAGACGCCTGTGCGCGTTCGGAAACTAGGGCCATTGCTTACCTCGTCCCCCTTCTAATGGATTGAATCGCTTGACCTTGTGAGTCGTATCGATGGCTTCCAGCCGGCTATTGGGCAAATCACAGGACTTCGAGACTTCCAATTTCGATTGAAACGAACCACCAGAATAGCCGTCCCCATCGGTGCATCCAGCCTGATCGGTGTCTCCTTGGCACAAAGTTGTCATCTGCCGTCAACTCCTGGGCCGGATTTCACCGCCACAATTCTCCTTGACATCGGGGAGAGGATAACATAATATGGACGTATCGTCAATCTAGTGTCACCATTACGATGATTACACGTCAACTTAACACCAAATCCGATTCCGGGATGCCCTCGCTCTCCCGAAGGCAGCTCCAATTACGCGAAAGAGACTCCCGAATTCTCAAGGCCGCAAGGGACCTTGCCCTCGACTTGGGATACCACGGCGTCACTATGGACCAGATTGCCGTAGCCAGCGAATGCCCCAAGGGTACCCTTTACCACCGCTTTATCTCAAAAGAAGATGTGCTCGTGGCCCTTGCCACGGAATCGCTTGAGCGCCGCACCGAACTTATGCGCCGCGCAATAACCTTCGACGGACGCTCACGGGAACGTGCGCTCGCTGTTGGCGAAGCCATCGGACTCTTCACGCGCCTATACCCCGCCGACTCCCGGATACTTCACATGGCCAACGGACCCGTTCGCGAAAAGGCCTCGCTTGTACGGGTGACGGCGCTGTTCTCTCTGGAGCGGTATTCCATCGAGTTGTTCCGGGGAATACTCCAAGATGCCGTCCGAATAGGAGACCTTGTCGTTGAAGACGAGGCCCGTCTGGACGAAATCACCTTGGGAACTTGGGGACTCACGGAGGGCGTATTCACCCTCATCGAGGGAAGAATCGCGGAGCATGCCCTGGGTCTGAAAGACCCCTTTCACCGCTTATGGTGCTTCTTCAATCGGTCCGCCGACGCCTATGGCTGGCACCCGCTGTTTTGCGAATGGAACTACGAGGAAAGCATGGCCAATCTGCGCAGGCAGGTTTTCCCCGAAGAGGCCCAGGCGCTGTACGGAGCCGGCCAATGGCTGGGAGACCGATGTTGAGGTTAAGACGAAGTCGTTTACTTGTGTATCTGGATGTATCTTTTCAATTGGGAGGAAGAATGTAATGCGAAAGAGGACTGGATTTACTCTGATCGAATTGCTCGTGGTTATTGCCATCATCGGCATTCTCGCGGCAATTCTACTGCCTGCGCTCGCCCGCGCCCGTGAAGCGGCCCGCCGTGCAAGCTGCCAAAACAATCTGAAACAGTGGGGCCTGATGTACAAAATGTACGCTAACGAAGCCAGAGGCGAGAAATTCCCGCCCCAGCACAATCCGATGCACACATGCCCCGTGTCGGACGAACCGACGGAAGCGATTGGTTTCCGCGGAGTCCCGGAAGGTCCGGCGATCTATCCCGAGTACCTGACGGACATCAACGTTATGATCTGCCCGTCCGACGGCGACAATGCCGACGAAATCACGGAAGGCGGCGAATTCGGCAAGGGCGCATTCGCGGACGCTTCCGGAGCCATCTATCCCGAATGCTTCAACGGCCTCTGCTACGTGTACTTGGGCTGGGCAATGATGACCGACGAGGACATCAATTCCGTGCTGGGCAGTTTCCTAGGTTTCGTGCAAGGTACGATTGGACAGGACGCAGACCTGACCTATACAGCCCATCCGCAGGGGAAGACCACAGCCTACCGGCTTCGTGAAGGTATCGAACGCTTCTTTGTCTCCGACATCAACAATCCGGCCGCTTCGGCAGCTGCCCAGAGCACACTCCCGGTGATGTGGGATTGGTTGGGAACGAAGCCTTCGACGATGAACCACGTTCCTGGCGGCTGCAACGTCCTCTACATGGACGGCCATGTCACGTTCGTGAAGTACCCCGGCGACTATCCGGTATCGGCCGTATTCGCAAACGTAGCGTATCTTGCGACCTCCGGCGGACTTGGCTAAGTCCCCAGCCTTAGGTTAGCCGATCCCTATTTTTTGGGGGCCCGGTCGACGCCATCGTGCGCCGGCCGGGCCTCTCACGTATGACGCAAGGCCAGAATGCCGCCCAGGAGGGATGGTAGAGTGGGCGCAAGTCCGGGCCAGCATCGCCGTTCGCCTGTGAACCGTTCGAGAAGGATTCACACAGGTTCCTGCTACCTCGAGCCTTTCGACAAAGCCTCCTAACCTATCCATGACTCCCAAATTGAAAGACATCCCTGTTTAGTTTCATTGACAGAATGGGACACGGAGTCTAAACTGGACCTTGAGTCAATTGACCGTCAAACTTGAGTCGCCTTTACGATGAGCGGTGAAAGCACAGAGTACGCCCTTTCAATGGGGATGCCCCTCTTGTCGCGCAAACAGCAGGAGTTGCGCGACCGCGATAGCCACATCCTTCGTGTAGCCAGGGAATTGGCCCTTGAACTCGGATATCATGGCTTTACGATGGACCATGTCGCGAAAGCGAGCGACTGCCCCAAAGGGACGCTGTACCATCGATTCATCTCGAAAGAAGACATCCTGGTTGCCCTAGCGGCAGAGTCCCTGGTCCGCAGAACGGAAATGATGCGGCGCGCCACCACGTTCGATGGCAGGCCGCGGGAAAGAGCACTTGCCATTGGTGAAGCCATTGGCCTCTTCACACGCCTCAATACCTCGGATAGCCGTATCTTCCACATGGCCATAGGTCCCGTGCGCGAAAAGGCCTCTCCCGAACGCGTCATGGCATTGTTCCATCTGGAACGAGAATCCGTCGAAGTATACCGGGAAGTGCTCACAGACGCCGTCCGCGTCGGCGACTTGGACGCACCGGACGAATCCCGGCTGGATGAGATCGCTCTCGGCTCGTGGGGGTTGGTCGATGGTGTGTACACATTGATCGAAGGCGGAATCGTCGAGCATTCCCTGGGAGTCGCCGACCCGTTCCACGGCGTGTGGCGCTTCTTTAATCTCACCGCAGATGCCTACGGCTGGCGTCCCCTGTTCACCGAGTGGGACTACGAAGAGAGCATGGCCAATCTACGAAAACAAGTATTCCCAGAAGAAGCCCAAGCGGTGTATGGCATTGGGCAGTGGTACTGCGACCGGCATTAAGCACGACAAGGCAGCCCGATTTCAGCGAGCGCATAGTTCTGGTTTGGAATTGCCCGGCGAAACCTCGAACGACGAAGTTCCCATCAGAACCGTTGCGCGAGGAGCCCATACGGCCCTACAGAAGCTGGTTCGGACTCTTCCTTGACGATTCGTACGACTTGCACTAAACTGGACTTCGGGTCAATTAGCTGTCAAACACTGAATACCAGGGAGGCGGGTTTTGGCCAATGTTCACGCAACGACAAGGCAGTAACCTTCCGTTTCTATCTCCAAAGCAATTGGAGCTTCGCGAGCGCGATTCCCGCATCCTTCGCGCCGCGCGCACGCTCGTCCTCGATTTGGGCTACCACGGCATCACGATGGATCACATCGCGAAAGCCAGCGATTGCCCCAAGGGCACGCTGTATCATCGGTTCGTCTCGAAAGAGGACATCCTCGTAGCGCTGGCG
>JBHEKO010000359.1:0-8070 GCA_041859475.1 Candidatus Hydrogenedentales bacterium | reverse complement strand
CTCATCTACATCCTCGCGCACAAGAGTAAGGAAGCAGGGGAGGCCTCCTTCAAGGAATTCCGAGTCGACCCCGCGTGGGTGGAAGCCAAGAAGGCCCCCGAAGTGAACGGCTCGCTCACGGAGAAGGTGGAATCGGTGATTATGACGCCGCTGGATTATTCGCCTACAAAGTAGTTGGCACCTCACGCAGAGACGCCGGGACACAGAGGAGGAGAGGTGCTGCAAGAAGGCCTTCGGTGCTAAACGGGGATACTTACTCCGCATCAAACGTCGGCCATAGTTCAGCCGAGATGCCACTCCTTCGTCGTTCGATCGCGCACTGGAACGCTTGAAGACCGCGAACTTGCTCGGGATTGAGGTCCACGTCTGTGACGAAACGGACTCTTTGCTCTATTTGTTCAAGCGTAGCGTAACGCTCAATCGCTTCTACACGTAAGTTGTAGGATTCTTCCGGCGCACTTTCCATTGAAATGTGCGCTGAGGACTTGAATGTAAATGCCGCGAGTGCTCTTAATAGGCCTTCGCGAGTCTCTATAGATGACACGAACCAAGCTTGAACCTCTGTGACATCGGCCCAATGTGACCAGTGATATAGGATTTGATGCAGGTCCGCATGATTCAAAAGCGAACCCTGCGCGGCTGCTTCTCTGATTTTTGTCGCGCCAGCGGACTTGAGTTCGCCCAGGTGTTCATCTTTGACTAGAAAGTCGTCTGGATCACCCCTCCTCGACTTCTCATTGCATTCATCGGCTATTGCCATTATCGGAGCTGCCAGGCCGTACGTGTCATTGACTGTTTTCAGAAAAATCTCCAAACGCTTGGCGGGATAGCTCTCCCTTTGGAGCAAAGCGCGGATTAGCAGTTGCGCGCGTAAAGGAGCGTTCGCGCCCACGATTCCGTGTTTGTCAGTGGAGAGAAGTTCGCCAATGTCCATCAATGCTGTTATGAACGAGAGAGTAGATTCCTTGGGAATCGTATCCGCGTATGATTCGAGGCGTTCTATCATCGGGGCAAGAAGGCGCTGATCGTCGAGAGAACGAAATACGTGTGCCAGCCTCTCTCGATCCCTCGCGACTTCTAGCACTCGCTGAACGTCCGACTGAGACACATCGCCGATTGGAATTGCGTAGTGGAAGTAGCGATCGAAGACTAGAGGATGGCAGACTCGTAGTCGCCGAAGGCACTCGTCATCACTTGGTGCTCCGGGGGAGTGACCAGAATAGACACGTTCGGAAAGCGGAAAGAGCCGGCGAATGATCCTCCTTATGGCTTCTCGGTTCCGCTCAGAGCAAGCCTCAATAACTGAGTCTATGGTTTCACGATCCCGCTTGTTGAATTCGTCGTCTGCAAATGGAACTGATTGGCGCTTCTGAGTGAGCGCTACTTTTGCGGCGTGAATCCTTCGGTAACAATTCGGCTCAAAAAGATGAAGAGCCTCAATTGCGATCAGATCGACCGGATTCACTTCATAGGCCATTTTCCCGTGAAAGAGGTTGACATGAAACGAAAAGGAGGAGACAAATCGTCTTACGTCCCGGACTGTCCTAAAGAGCCCCCTAATTCCCTCGTAGTATAGTTGATTCCACCAATACTCTTCGAAAGAGGCTCCCAAGTCGTGTTTCTCCAGGATCGCATTCAAGCCACAAAAAAGCACCTCTTCGAGCTTAGGGCGGTCAATCTCGGGGAGGTCAAATGTGACTTGAACTAACTTCTCCAAGTATCCCTTGCCGTCATTGCACGAAACGTCATTTAGCGCTTCTGTAACTACATCCCGCTGAAATAGTAAGAAATAGACCATGTTGGGGAAGTCGGCATTGGCTTTGATTAAGCGAAAAATCTGAGGGATCTCTTCAGACTGAAGCCGATCTATGTCATCCATGACGATCACGAGGGGTAATTCGCGCTTTCTGAGCAAATCAGCGAGTTGGCACTTGAGTTCGGGCAAACTTATTTCGTGCGCCTTAGCCTCAACCGACAGATAGTTACTCGCTTTTTCGCAGACTTCTGCAAGCCACTTTGGGAAAGCACATAATCCGACGACGATCGCTAGGAATGCGGCCAAAAGTAAAGCGCGCCAAGAGAGGCTTAAGCCAGGACAAAGGACTGCACAAACAAATGTGGCAGTAACCAACAAGTGAGTACCAGTTGCTAGTCTGAGAGCAAAAGCTGAGACAGGTCGAGTCAGTGTATCAAGAAGCGATAACTTGCGTGCGTACACATCCCACTTGGAGGCACAGGCGCGCCCAGCTTGCGTAGAATCCGTCCTGCCGAGACTCTCTCCAATTACTTTCAAGAAAGCAGCATCGATTTGACCTGAGCCTGACCATTGCCAGGCGTTGAACTCGACTATTTGTGGGGCCATACACGCAGAAGTTCTCAGAGAATGGAGGACCATGTTTTTGACGGAGGACTTGCCTGACCCCCAGCTTCCACACAACGCAATTGCCAGGGATTCCCTTTGCTTCCACCCTTCTATTGACTTGGCGACTTCCGCAGCAAAAGTGGATCTACCTAGCAAATCTTCACTGGGGGTTTCGATTGGTCGGTCTGCTGCAAAAGGGTGGCGTAGATCTTCAGTCCTAACTTCTTCTGACTCAACCATGCTCATCCCTCCAGAGTTGCGCAAGAGTCCAATTCTGCGCAGACATGTTTACCTTCCATCCCCATCAACTCCACTATTCCCATATCCCCTTTTCTTACACAGATTGGGGCGCTTGCAGAGCGTGGGGGGGCATTTCTGTGGGCGCTTCACCAACTTGCGAGCACCCCACCCCGAGCAGGTAGATTCCACTGCTGTTAGCGGACGTATCTCATTACGAGTTCTCTAAAATTGCGGCCTCGCTTCGGGTCACCACAAGCGTTACATGCTGCCTCTTGAGATAAACAGATGAGAACCTGGGCTCCTCCTTGGAATTGTAAGAGAAACTTCTGTCGTGGTTCCGGCTTGCCGAGGGCATGATGCACATCCGTAGCCAACGTGCGAGAAAGAGCGTCCATGTGTCCTTGACAGTTGAGGTACCGTTCCCAATACTTCCATGCGAGGGAACCTTCTTGCGCTCCTAGGTGAGAACTAAGCATCTTGTCAAAGTCCACTCGATCTTTTGCATCAGAGATATAGCTCAAGACTACACCCATTACGCATGTGAGCTGAAAGCCCTTGAGAACATCCTCCAATTCGCTTCCCGACGTGATATCACGACAAAGCATAGACACGTCGGCTCCTTCCCTCTTAAGCTGCATCGATGAGCCAAGAAAATACTCCTCGCGTAAGGACTGAAGATGTGCAACTAGCGTCTCGATGACCTCTGGAAACTCTTGGGCTCCAATATTCCTACGCCTGCTGAAAATGCCCATAGTTCCTCCTTTCCTGTCTGCGGCGGTCACGATGCGAAGCGGGTAGCAGCCCCAAAATACTGCACCAGTCGTAATCCATGACCGTGCTACCCAGTCACACCCGTCCGCGCCCCTTCGGATTATATGGCCGAATTCATCGGAATAGGCAAAAGGAGGAGTCACAATGCCTACTAGAAATACCCAAGTAACGTGCGTGGCGATGCTGCCTTGTCTCTCTCCTTGAATTCAACCATGCTCAACACAGCTTTGCCTCGATTGCATGTTGATAAAGGGCTAGGATAAGGTTAGTCTTACTTCTCTCCACTACAAAAAGCCTGCTGGCAGCAGTATAGGCGTCAGTCCAGTTTGGGTAGGTCTCTTTGAAGGCCAAGAGGGAACGAACTAAAGCTGCTAGGCAGTCTTCTGTACTCGCGCCTATTAATAGTAGTCCATCTCCATAGAGACCCAAGATCACAAGAACTAGCTTCTCCCACAACTTGTCGTATGCAATTTTGCCTTTGTCTTGCCCCCAAAAGCTGACCTTACCTTCAGACCTAGCGTATTTCTCCAACGCAGGTACAGCGTGAGTCCATGCATTCAATGTATTGGGCATTGTCGCGCGCAAGATCTGAGCATGTTCGTAATCTGTAACGGCTCCCCGCAGCGGCGGTGCTAATAGTCTATTCCCGAGGTCGCGAAACAAATCGTCGGTGTGTGTGGGTAGATTTTCAGCCGTTTTCTCGTCGTCACCCGAAACTCGTAATTCAGCTTCGGGGATCGGTGGGAGGGACTGCGCAAGTCCGAGATACCGCTTGGATATTTCATAAGCCCAGGCGCGGAACTCGCTCTGCTGCATGTTCTCATCTGCGAAGCCGAGATTATCGTGGCCTTCAGGTAAGTGAGCACCAAGACAACAGGTGCCAGCCGAAGGATTCGATTCGAGATTAAGAGATAGTACAGGTTCGCCTTCTCCCTTTGGAAAGGCGATCAAACGGTAGTGGTAGTGCATGAATGAAGATTGCTGCGTGACCTTTAAGAAGACCATGCGGTAGTTGCCGACAATGGTGTCTTCAAGTATGCGTCCCGTTTGCATGTGCGCACACCATGTCCGGTCTTTTGTTGTCAGCATTTTGCTTGAACCCCACTAGTGCAAAGCCAGGGCGAAAAAGGGGGGCAGACCACTACTACTAATCTTTATAATATTATAATTGCAGACAAATGCACAAACTACCTTTTATATATGCAGAATCGAATTCGCACATTCGCACGCCCTGAATTTCATCCCCATCATCTCCATTATCTCCATATCCCCTTTTCTTACACCGATTGGGCGCTTGCGGAGGGCACAACTCGGGCATTCCGGTTGGCGCGGCCTGGCCGGGGCGGAGCGGATACCTAGAAGCACCAAGTGCAACAAAACACCCCTTATATATAGGAAGTAACACTCGAGGGTCTGACCATGACGATGCAGTCCCGTGCCCAATCCCGCGACTCCCTGGACTTAGGAATCCAGACTCCGGACTCCAGACCTCAGCCCCGCGCAGGACACCACCCCTTGAATCGTCAAATTCTCAGGAGGGTGATCACCCCCCCCGGCCTGCCGCCGGGGTACAAACGCACACGATGCGGAAGGACAAACGATGACGAAATCTGCACTACCCGCGTTCAAAATCCGGAACTCCTGTCCCAATTCCGGTTTCAGTTCCTGTCTTCAAATCTGCGCACATCTGTACTACTATCTGCCATTTTCGTGCATTTCTTCGCGGAAGGTCTTGCTGCGATACCAACAAGCGGTTTGGACTCCGTGCGCCATAGCCCCAGCGAGAAAGAGTTTCTTTCATCTTGTCAATCGTGTGAATCCTGTCCATTCATCCCGCCCCCTGCCCGGCTCTATTCCATTTCTCCTTGTCTCTTCTTCATCAATGTTCATCGGTGTGAATCGGTGGCCGAGTCTCTTGGGTTGCGGCTCTGCTGCGCTGTGAAATTTGCGGACAAGTGCATTTGGGTTCCCGCTTTGGCCGCGCTACCCTCTGTGCCATCGGTGACATCCAGGGCGGCCACTGCACCCCTTGAATCGTCAAAAAGAATGCCTGGGCGCACCCCCTACAGAGACTGGGTGCGGCTCCATGTACGCAACATCTTGGTCCCCAATTCAAAACCCGGAATTCGCTGCACCCTTGAATCGTCAAAAGAATCCATGGGTGCACCCCCCTTGCAGACAATCGGGTGCACCCCCCCTGTGCGCAACAAAGGAAAGGTGATCGATTTGCAGTCGCAACCGTCCACATGCTAAGCTACTTCGGTTAATCTGTGCTTCAAAGGCTACCAATTCATGCCTGATGCAGGCAGAAGTCATAAGGAGAGTGTTTCGTGAAAAGTGGGATTCACCCGGAATATGTCGTATCGAAGGTGACGTGCGCGTGCGGAAACACCTTTGAGACGCGGTCGGTGAAGCCGGCGATTAACGTGGAAATCTGCTCGGCGTGCCATCCGTTCTTTACCGGAAAGCAGAAGTTCGTCGATAGCGAAGGCCGCGTCGACCGGTTCAACCGCAAGTACGGCAAAAAGAATTAAGCGAATCGATTCCGGTCCGACATGGAACGGATCTTATACGCCAAAATCCTCTCGATCGCGGAGGAGTATGACCGGCTGACCCTGCAAATGGGTGAGCAGGAGATTGCTGCCGACCCCGATCGCTACCGGGAAGTGGCGAAAGCCCAGAGCGCTATCGCGGATGTTGTGACTGCGTTTCGGCGGTACGTGCGGTACGAAAAGCAGTACCACGACGCCGAGCAAATGTTGCGCGACGAGTCCGATCCTGAACTGCGCGCGATGGCCGAGGGAGAGAAGCGCGAGATTGAGCCGCTTCTCACGGCCTTGGAAGAAGAGCTCCGTATCCTCCTACTTCCTAAAGACCCCAACGACGCCAAAAACACGATCATGGAAATCCGCGCGGGTACGGGTGGCGACGAAGCAGCCCTCTTCGTCGCGGATTTGTATCGCATGTATTGCCGGCTTGCGGACCTGAAAGGCTGGCGCGTCGAGATTCTTGGCTCGAACCCAACGGGCATCGGCGGGTACAAGGAAATCAGTTTCCAAATTACCGGCGACAATGTGTTCAGCCAGCTCAAGTTCGAGGGGGGCGTGCATCGGGTCCAGCGAGTTCCGGCAACGGAAGCGCAAGGCCGCATCCACACCTCGGCCGTGACCGTCGCTGTGTTGCCCGAGGCGGAAGAAGTCGATATTCACATCGACCCGACCGAGCTACAGGTCGACATCTGCCGTTCGTCCGGCGCAGGCGGGCAGCACGTGAACACCACCGACTCGGCGGTGCGCATCACGCATCTCCCCACGGGGCTTGTCGTCTCGTGCCAGGATGAGCGGTCTCAGCACAAGAATCGCGCCAAAGGCATGGCCGTGTTGCGCGCACGCCTGCTTGTCTTGAAGCAGGATGAAGAAGACGCGAAGCGTTCCGCGGACCGCAAGACCCAAGTGGGCAGCGGCGACCGCAGCGAACGCATCCGAACCTACAACTTCCCCCAGAACCGCGTGACGGATCACCGGATCGGCATGACGCTGTACAATCTCGAAGGGGTCATGGAAGGGCAGATCCATCCGCTTATCGAGGCCCTCATCGCGGCGGACAGGTCGGCCAAGCTGACCCAATAATGGGGACAGTGGGGGAGTGCATCGCGTCGGCCGCGCAGGCCCTCGAACGCGTAAGCGACAGTCCCCAATCCGACGCGGAAATCCTGCTCGCCCACGCACTTGGCATTTCGCGTTCCCAACTCCTCGCGCGAAAGAAGCAGACCCTCGACGTATCGCCTCTCGCGCCGCTCCTTGCGCGCAGACTCGCCCACGAACCCGTCGCGTACATCCTCGGCGAGTGGGAGTTCTTCTCCATGCCCCTGGCGGTGCGCGCCCCCATGCTGGTTCCGCGCCCGGAAACGGAGCACCTCGTCGAATGCGTGCTCGAAGCAGCGGGGGAGAGGCCGTGCCGTGTGCTGGAAATCGGCACGGGCACCGGATGCGTCGCACTGGCCATTGCAAAGCACGCCCCCAACGCCGAAGTCGTTGCCACGGACATCAACCCCGGCGCGTTGCATCTTGCCTCGGAAAACGCCGAGTCCCTCGGACTGACCGCGCGTGTCGACTTTCGATTGGGCGACGTGTTTGATACCCTTCCTGCATTGACGGGCTCGTTCGACGCAATCTGCTCCAACCCGCCCTACGTCGCGGACGGCGAGTGGGAGCAGTTATCGGACACCATCCGGCTCCACGAAGATCCGCGCGCGCTGCTCGCGGGTCCCGATGGGCTCGACGTGATCCACAGACTGATTGACGGGGCGTGGGATCGCCTAAACCCCGGCGGTCTTTTCGCTATCGAAATGGGGGAGGGGCAGTGGATGCACGTGAAGTCGCTCCTTGAAACCAGAGGGTATTCGGACGCGCGGGTGCGGCACGATCTCGCGGGCATTTTCCGGATCGCCACCGCGCGAAAGCCGCTCCTATGAAGCCGCCGACACATTCGACCGCAGTCCGCGAGATGCCCGAAGAGGAGCGTCCGCGCGAACGCTTGACGCATCTTGGCCCGGAAGCCTTGCGCGACGCCGAACTGATCGCCGTCCTGTTTCGCTCGGGCACGCGCGAATTGGGGGCCATCGCGCTGGCCGAAAGCGTGTTGCATCATTTTGGCGACCTCCGCGCCTTGGCGCGGGCATCGCTCGAAGAGTTGCA
>JBHEKO010000264.1:0-5190 GCA_041859475.1 Candidatus Hydrogenedentales bacterium | reverse complement strand
CGGGGGTGTTCGCAATTTGGCGTGTCGACCGCGTATGAAGACGCTGGATCGTTATCTCATTCGCCGCATGGTTGGCGCCCTGGCGCGAAACCTCCTCGCGTTGGTTATGATATACGTCTTAATCGATCTACTGACGCATAGGGACATGACCCGCCTCGATGTCCCTTTCGATATGGTCATCCGGTACTATCTCAATTCTATCCCCCAAGTAATTTACCGGGTCGCACCCTTTGCAATGCTGATCGCTTCGTTGCTTGTTTTGGGCGATGCCGTTCAGAACAATGAAATTACTGCGGTCCTCTCGGGTGGCATCAGTCTGCGGCGGTTTGTTGTTGTCCCGATTCTCGTGGCGATGCTCTTCGCTTTCGGACTCTATTACCTCGACGAAAAGGTGGGCGCGGAAGCTGCGCGGGAGGCCACGCGCATTGAGGAAGGGTACTTCTCGCTCAACCCCGATGTTGAGCGCAGAGGGATAAGTTGGGCGAATCTCTCCGGCGGTTGGACCTGCCACATCGCCAAGTTCAACAGCATCGCGCTCACGGGCGAGAATGTCTTGATCTATGCCCGCACGCCGGAGTCGGTGCAGCAGATTGAGGCCCGCCGGATATTCTGGGACGCCTCGTCCAAGCAATGGATGCTCGAGGATGGACGTTGGTTCACCTTCAACGCCCAGGAAACTGCCGCGTCGGGGTCGCGCATTCGCCAGAGGCCCGCGCCTTTTTCGGAGCCGCCCGATTCCCTGTTCGCACTTGAGAAGCCCGTGGAGACGAAGTCGAGGGCGCAGTTGCGCACGGATATTCGCGACGCCGAAAAGCGAGCGGTTCCCGCTGGTGGCCTGTGGGTGGATTACTACGCCAAATTCTCGCAGCCGGCTTTGAGCTTTGTGATGATCTGGCTGGCGATTCCGTTTGCCGTGCGCCTGCGGCGAGGAGGCTTGGCCATTAGTTTCGCCACCAGCCTTGGCGTCGCCATCGCGTATCTGATCATCTTTTCGGTTACGATGGAATTGGGACATGCCGGACGCCTGTCTCCGCCTGTGGCGGCGTGGCTGGCGAACGGATTTTTCTTTGCAATCGGCGTCGTTCTATTCTGGAGGACGCCGTCCTAAGGGGGCAGCAACAAACGCGATCATTCAACCAATGCATCGCCAGGAGGATAGACCATGAAAGCGACCGATCCCAAGACCATTAAGCCCGCGCTTGAGGCGCTAGAAGCCCGATTTGGGGATCTTAATGTGATTAAGAAGCGCATTAAGTCTCATCACATCGAAACTCCGTCGTGGGCATACGGCGATTCGGGAACCCGCTTCAAGGTCTTTCCGCAGGAAGGCGTGCCCCGAAATCCCTTCGAAAAGATGGAAGATGCGGCAATTGTCAACAAGCTTACTGGCATTGCCCCTTCGGTTGCCGTTCATATCCCGTGGGACAAGGTGGATGACTATGACGCGTTGGGCGCCTATGCCGCGGAGCTGGGTGTACGAATTGGTGCAGTCAACCCCAACCTGTTCCAAGATGACGTGTACAAATTTGGCAGCCTGACCAACGAAGATGCCGCGATTCGTCAGAAGGCCGTCGACCATCTGCTCGAATGCATCGAAATCGCGAAGACCGTCAAGTCGGACCTTCTTAGCCTTTGGTTTGCCGACGGGACGAACTTCCCGGGCCAGGGAGACTTCCGCCGCCGGAAGCAATACATGTTCGAGGGCCTGAAGACCGCCTATGCCGCGATGCCAAAAAATATGCGTATGTTGTTGGAGTATAAGCTCTTCGAGCCGGCATTTTACCACACGGACATCGCAGACTGGGGTATGTCCTATGCCTTCTGCAACCGCCTCGGCGAGCAGGCGCAGGTGCTTATCGACTTGGGACACCATGCGTTGGGCGTCAATATCGAGCACATCGTCGCATTTCTGATCGACGAGGGCAAGATGGGTGGCTTCCATTTCAACAACAAGAAGTACGCTGATGACGACTTAAGTGTTGGAAGCATAAATCCTTACGAGTTGTTCCTGATTTACTGTGAGCTGGTTGCCGCCGAGGACGACCCGGCGGTGGAAACCAACGTTGCGTACATGATCGACCAGAGCCATAACCTGAAATCCAAGATTGAGGAGATGATTCAGTCGGTCGTGAACTGCCAGACCGCATTCGCAAAGGCGTTGCTGGTCGACCGTGTGGCCCTCTGTGCGGCCCAGAAGAATGGAGACTTGGTGGCGGCGGAAGAGCTGCTGCAAGATGCCTATCAAACCGATGTGCGGCCTCTACTTGCGCAAGTTCGTGTCGAAATGGGCGTCGATCCCGATCCCTTGCGCGCATTCCGGGCAAGTGGGTACCTGGATAAGATCCGGAAGACCCGTACACGGAGTTCGGCGGCATCGCTATCCTCTGGATATCCTGGATAGATAGAGGCGAGGGAACCGCAGGCAGCCGTCAGGGATTATAGTCTAGACTGAGGTAGAGCCAGGTCGGGGAGTGCCGCGTATTCTATTTCCTTGACCAAATTGCGTTCGCTTTGATAGGCTATGAATTGAACTTCTGGCGGCTGCATGTGGTTCCAGAGGTTCCAGCCAAATGGTTTGGCGCCGATTCGGGTGATGTTTCGCGTGGAATCCGAACCTTTTCTATTCCGGACTCATTTCAGCAGGGTTAACCACGCAGGAGGATCCATCCGTGGGTGTCTACAAGTATATTGGTGCGGCCGCGGACAGAGACCAAGTCGATTCGGGGACGGTTCTCGCAAGCTCGGAAGAGGATGCGCGCGAAAAGCTGCGCAAGTACCGTTACGAGAAGGTCAAACTGAAGAAACTGGCCGGCCAGACTGCCTATCTGGCAAGCTTCGCGGCTGACGTGAAGTAACAAGGTATTGGATGGCGCGTGCCGCCCAGCGGCGCGCGTCATCCGCCTTTGTCTAGAGCATCCCCCCCTCAGCGCCCTTCTTCTCGTCCAACAACTTCAGCATTTCTTTCATCATGTCGTTGTATTTCAAGAACATGCATTTCGTAAAGAGGGGACACGTGTCGCATTCCTTGAGCTTATCCTCGTCCACTCGCAGGTAATGCTGCTTCGAGTGGTCTCGGAAGCGAATCGACATGTTGGCGAGTTGGCCAAAACACTCTTTGATCGGCGGCATGGGCGACTCCTTGGTTCGGGCTATGGTGCGCGGATACCGACAGTCCGCACTCCGATCCTACCTGCTCCCCCGGTCGTGCGGCAAGGCCAACGCCACGGCCACAACGTCGACCGTCGCAGCGCCCGCACGCTTCAGCGTTTCCGCGCACTCTCGCACGGTTCCTCCGGTGGTCACGACGTCGTCCACCAAGAGAACCTTCGCGCCTTCAAATCCTGACGTTCCCTCAACTGCGAACGCCCCACGGACGTTCTCGCGCCGTTCCGTGGGGTCGGTCAGCAAACTCTGAACAAGCGTGGGGCGAATCCGCCGGAGCGATTCGTCCATGCGGGCGTTGGGAAAGGCGGTGAGTATGTTGCGCGCCAGAAGGGCGGACTGGTTGTAGCCACGTTCGCGCAAACGGACCTTGTAGAGCGGCACAGGAACCAGCGCCGTGTAGGCATCGCAGTCCAGCTCGGTCTCGACCGCCGATACAATAAGCTCCGACAAGGGTCCGGCAAGCCGGCGCTTCCCGTTGAACTTGAATAGGCGAATCGCCTCGCCGACGGCCCCGTCGTAGACGGCGGCTCCGAAGATAAACCGGTATGGACGCTCCACCTTTTCCGCGCTGCACGGGCCGCACAGCGTGTTGTCGCGCGCGCCGAATCCAACGCCCGGCGCGTGGGGACGGCCGCAAACAGGGCAGTAGGGGCGTTCGATGCGCGGGCTCATTTCCCAGCAGGTGGGGCAGAAACTGCAATTCTCCTCGGTGAGGAGCCGCATCCCGCATTGCTTGCAGAACTCCGGGAGAAACAGATTCTTCAGGGCCAAAACCCATTCGTCGACGGCAAAGCCCATTGCACTGGTCCCCCGGAAATCCTCAGGCATGCGATTGTATCAGGTTTGGGGTCTATAGAGTTCAGTGCTGCCCTCGTATCGATTTGCCTTGCACAGGCCACTTCGGCACAATCGTAGGGCTGCACGGTCCAATGTATTTCGGTAACAAGAAGGAAAAACCTATGAATATCATCGACGCCATGATCCAGGAACTTCAGCATGAGGGAATAGCCACGCGAAAGGCCCTGGAGCGCGTGCCGGAGGATAAGTTCGGCTGGAAACCTCACGACAAGTCCATGACCCTCGCCCGCCTCGCATCCCATACGGCGGAGATTCCCCACTGGGCCGGCGTTACGCTTACCACGGATGAATTTGTCTTCGATCCCGCGGGGTATGTGCCCGAAGTGGCTTCGACCTCCAAGGAACTCGTGGCCATGTTCGACAAGTACATGGCTGCCGCCGTCGAAGTGATGAAGGGCACGAGCAACGAGCGGCTCATGACCACGTGGCGCATGAAGAAGGGCGACCAACTCATCTTCGAGTTGCCGCGCATCGCGGTGCTGCGCACCATGATTCTCAATCACATCGTGCACCACCGCGGACAGCTTACCGTCTACCTCCGCCTGTTAAATGTGCCCGTTCCCAGCATCTACGGCCCCAGCGCCGACGATCCCGGCATGTAGCGCCCCGGCCTCCGTGCCGGGCAGCTTCACTCTTCAGCGTTTCTACGGAGGGCGGACTTTCCAGTCCGCCTCTTTGTTTTTATTGCGGCCCTTTATTGCGTCTCTATGCTGCGCCTCTCCGTTGGAAAGTTCCGTCGCCCTTGGCGAAGAGGCGGACTAGAAAGTCCGCCCTCCGAGCATTTTCCTTTCCGCGTTCGTCTGTGCCGGACCCGCCGGTCTCTTCGGTCCGAACGGCGCGGGCAAGACAACGACCATTGATCTGATCATGGGGATGGGCGCAAGAGTGGCCGGGACCATCGAGGTCTTCGGACTCGACCATATCCGCGAAGAAGTGGCAGTCAAGAGCAAGATTGGATACGTTAGCCCCGACCTGTCGTTCAACGCGTGGGGGCGCGTCGACCGGCTTGTGTCGTTCATCCGCGGTTTCTATCCCGATTGGGACGACGCGTACTGTGGCTTTGTGGTGAAAGCTCTCCGTCTCCCCGCCGTCATTCCCTGACCTCCATCCGAAACCCCAGTTCCCTTAAAAGTTGGCTGCCGCCGAGGCGTGCTTTGACGCGTTCAC
>JBHEKO010000253.1:0-10832 GCA_041859475.1 Candidatus Hydrogenedentales bacterium | reverse complement strand
TACCCTCGTGCGCGAATATTGGAAGAAGCGCCACGGCGATCTTGGGTTCGACGCGTTTTGGAAGACTGCCCTCGCGAAAGGCGTAGTCGAAGGAACGGCGCTGCCTCCGAAAGATCTGAAGGTGCGGGCCGACTTGGCGCTCGCCGCGCCGGAGCCGCTTGACGAAGGCGCAATCGAGGTCGCCTTCTGCTTCGATTCGACGGTCGGCGATGGACGTTGGGCGAACAATGGCTGGCTCCAAGAGTTGCCCAAGCCCCTCACAAAGCTTACGTGGGACAACGCCGTAATCGTCGGACTGCCCCTCGCGGAACGTTTGAACCTCTCCATCTTCGATATTGTCGAAGTAACGGTAGGCGGACGTAAGGTCCAAGGGCAGGTATGGATTCAGCCCGGCCAACCGGAAAATCTGGTGACCTTGTCGCTCGGCTACGGTCGCACCATGGCTTGCAAGGTCGCAACAGGCGCGGGCTACAACGCCTACACCGTCCGGACTTCCGACAAGCCCTGGTTTGCGCAGGGCGCGGAACTGAAGCGCATCGGCAGCGGACCCGAAATGGCGCGCACCGAGGTACACCACCTGGTTCGTGGCCAGCGGCTTGAGGCCCAGACCGAACACGGTCGCCCGCTAGTTCGCGTAGGCTCCGTGCAAGAGTACGCTGCGGACCCGCAGCTCTTCGCGCGCGAAGACCGCCTGCCGCCGCACGAATTCTCCATGTTCACCTCCCCGACGAACGATCATCAGCAGCAGTGGGGGATGACCATCGACTTGAACGCCTGCACCGGCTGCGGCGTGTGCATGGTCGCATGCCAGGCCGAAAACAACATCCCCGTTGTCGGCAAAGACCAAGTGCGCCGCGGACGCGAGATGCACTGGATCCGCGTCGACCGCTATTACCAAGGCGACCCCGCGGGCGATCCGCGCGCCGTGCATCAACCGGTCGCCTGCGTGCATTGCGAGAAGGCCCCCTGTGAAGTCGTTTGCCCCGTGGGCGCGACGGTTCACAGCAACGAAGGCCTCAACGACATGATCTACAACCGCTGCGTCGGCACCCGCTACTGCTCGAACAACTGCCCCTACAAAGTGCGGCGGTTCAACTTCCTGCAGTACTCCGACCAGAAGACCCCCGTCAAGCAGATGGTCTACAACCCCGATGTGACCGTGCGTTCGCGTGGCGTCATGGAGAAGTGCACCTACTGCGTGCAGCGAATCAACCTCGCCCGCATTGCCGCGAAGAAGGAAGATAGGAAAGTCCGCGACGGCGAGATCATTACCGCCTGCCAGGCGGCCTGTCCCGCCGCGGCCATCGCGTTCGGCGACATCACGGATGCATCGAGCCAGGTCGCGAAGAACCGATCGGACCTGCGGAACTACACGCTCCTGGACGACCTGAATACGCGTCCCCGCACAACGTATATGGCGAAACTGCGAAACCCAAACCCCGAGCTTGAGGCTATTCCGAAAAATGGCAGTAGTAGCAAAAAACCTCGCGAGCATTGATCCCCAGCCGCCCATCCTGGGCCCGGGACACGATTACGGCACGTTGACCGATAAGGTCAGCGAGATTGTCGATGTCAAGCCGCAACCGAAGATCTGGTTTGTCATAATGGCGGTCGCGTCCCTGCTGCTGTTGGTGTTTCTCAATGCCGTTGGCTATCTCTTCGCGAAAGGCACCGGGATCTGGGGTATCAACATCCCCGTGGCCTGGGGCTGGGCCATCATCAACTTCGTCTGGTGGATCGGTATCGGCCACGCCGGAACCCTGATTTCCGCCATCCTTCTCTTGCTCAACCAGAACTGGCGCACCTCCATCAACCGCTTCGCCGAGGCAATGACGCTCTTTGCCGTTGCCTGCGCCGGCATGTTCCCCCTGCTCCACATGGGGCGCCCGTGGCTCTTCTATTTCATCATGCCCTATCCCAATACGATGGCCCTGTGGCCTCAGTTCCGTAGCCCGCTCGTTTGGGACGTGTTCGCTATCTCGACCTACGCCACCGTATCCTTGCTCTTCTGGTATACGGGTCTCGTCCCCGATCTCGCCACCATGCGCGACCGCGCCAAGAACCGGTTCGCCCAGGTAGTGTTCGGCATCTTCGCCCTCGGATGGCGCGGCTCCGCCCGCCACTGGCACCGCTACGAGACGGCTTATCTCCTGCTCGCCGGCATCTCGACCCCCCTGGTCGTCTCCGTGCATAGCGTGGTCAGCTTCGACTTCTCCGTGGGTATCATCCCCGGATGGCATACCACCATCTTCCCGCCTTACTTCGTGGCGGGCGCCGTGTACGCCGGGTTCGCCATGGTGCTTACCCTGGCGATCCCCTTGCGCAAGTGGTACCACATCGAAGACCTCATCACCATGAAGCACATCGACAACATGGCGAAGGTCATGTTGGTGACCGGCCTCGTCGTCCTCTACGGCTACTGCATGGAAGTCTTCTTCGCGTGGTACAGCGCCAACCCCTTCGAAAAATACATGATGTTTGAAAATCGCATGACCGGCTACTACGCCCCCGCGTACTGGGCGCTCATCTTCTGCAACGGCCTGATGCCCCAATTCCTGTGGTTCAAGCGCGTTCGCTATAGCCTGCCATTCCTATTCTTTATCTGCATGGTCGTCAGCGTAGGCATGTGGCTCGAACGCTACGTCATCGTCGTGACAAGTCTTTCGCAAGATTTCTTGCCCTCGTCGTGGGGTATTTATCACGGCACATTCTGGGACGTCGCCACCTTCGTGGGGACCATCGGACTGTTCCTGTTCCTGTTTTTCATGTTTGTTCGCTACGTTCCAATGATTGCGGTCTTCGAACTGAAGATGCTGTTGTACGACCAGAAGCACAAAGCTCACGGCAAGTAATCGAGCTAAGGACTATTCGATGCACGCGGAACATGAACATACGGATGATGGCCCGAAGGTCTTCGGCGTCATTGCCGAATTCGACGACCCCGACGTGGTCGTTGTAGCGGCACAACGCGCCTACGACCACGGCTACCGAAAGATGGACGCCTACACGCCGTTCCCCGTCCACGGACTGGCGGAAGCGGTCGGCTATCGCAAGAATCTCGTCGCCCCTCTCGTCTTGTGCGGCGGCCTAACGGGCGCGCTCACCGGGTTCGTCATGCAATACATCGCCTGCACTTGGCACTACCCGTACCAAATCGGCGGACGTCCCTACGTGAGTTGGCCGATGTTCGTGCCCATTACCTTCGAGCTGGGCATTCTTTTCGCCGCGTTCTGCGCCGTCTTCGGCATGTTTGCGATGAACGGCCTTCCAATGCCGTACCACCCCGTATTCAACGCCAAAGGCTTTGAAGGCGCGACGCGCGACAAGTTCTATCTCTGTATCGAAGCCGTCGACGACCGCTATGACGAAAAGGAAACGACCTCGTTTCTCAAAGGCCTGGGCGCGCAGCAGGTTTCGGTGGTGCAGCAGTAATGAAAACACGTGAGGAAAATATGCGCCCGCGAAGCGCCGCACTACGCTCGGGAGCCTCGGCAGTGGCCTTGGCCGCGATACTGTTCGCCTCCGGATGCCATCAGGGCATGTGGAACAACTCCCGCATCAAGCCGCTCGAACGCGCAACCTTCTACGCCAGCGGGGCCTCCTCGCAGGCGATACCGGAAGGCACGGTGCAATTCGGTAAAGCGGATGCAAGCGAGTACGACGTCTTGTTCACGACCGGAAAGATCAACGGCGTCGATTCCCCGGTGTTCCCCATGGAGATCACCAAGGACGTGCTCAAGCGCGGCCAGGAACGATTCAACATCTATTGTGCGCCCTGCCACAGCCAGACCGGCGACGGGCGTGGCATGATCGTCCAGCGCGAAATGAAGCTCGCCGGAAACTACCACCAGGATCGGCTACGCCAAGCGCCTCCCGGCTACTTCTTCGACGTGATCACCAACGGGTTCGGCGTCATGTATAGCTACGCCTCCCGCATCACGCCGCAAGACCGATGGGCAATCGTCGCCTACATTCGCGCGCTGCAATTGAGCCAGAACGCCTCCCTCGCGGATGTCCCGCAAGCGGAGTTGGAGAAACTACTGAAACCGCAGCCCGAAGCGGACGCGGCCGCGACCCATGAAACTGTTCAAGGCGGACATCAACAATGAATTACCCAAAGCTGGATAGCCTGCGGCAAAAGGCGGTAATTGCCTGCGGTGTGGGCCTGCTTATTTCCTTGCTTGGCCTGCTGATCTCGGGCAAGGCCCAGTTCTTCCAATCCTATCTCTATGCCTTCATGCTCTGGAACGGAATCTCCCTCGGCTGTCTTTCGCTCCTCATGCTCCACCACTTGGTGGCCGGACGCTGGGGATTCATGATCCAGCGCTTCCTGGAAGCGGGCACACGAATCCTCCCCGTCATGCTGCTGCTGTTCCTCCCCATCTGGTTGTTCGGCGTCTACATCCTTTACCCCTGGGCCCCAGGCGGCGAATTGGTCCATCACGAAGTCGTGATGGCCAAGGCCGCATTCCTCAACATAACCGGTTTCCGCGTCAGAGGTCTCATCTACTTCGCGGTGTGGCTGCTGCTTGCCTTCTTTCTCAACCGCTGGTCGCACGCCCAAGACAAAGACGCTAACCCCGCGCGCACCTTGCACCTCCGCTGGATCAGCGGCCCCGGACTCGTGGCCCAAGTTCTGGTCGTGACCTTTGCCGTAACCGACTGGGGCATGACGCTCGAACCCGAATGGTTCTCCACCATCTACGCCCCGATCTTTATCGTAGGCCAAGGCTTGGCAGCGTTGGCTCTGTGCGTCATCCTCCTGTCCAAAGTGGCTGACAGCGAACCGCACTCCAAAGTCATGAGCGTGGACTACTACCACCACCTTGGCAGCCTGTTGTGCGCATTCACGGTTCTCTGGACCTACATGTCTTTCTCCCAATACCTGATCACCTGGTCGGGCAATTTGCCGGAAGAAATCCCCTGGTATCTCCACCGCACCGGCCCCGGACTCAACTTCGTTGCGCTCGTGTTGATGCTCTTCAACTTCGCGCTGCCCATGTTCATCCTGTTTCAACGGCGCGTGAAGCGGTCGGTCCGCGGACTTGTCTTCATGGCGGGCTGGGTCCTCCTTGCGCGGTTCGTCGATGTGTTCTGGATCATCAAGCCGGCCTTCACGCCCAACCGCCTCGGTATTCACATTCTCGATTTCGCCGCCCATGCAGCCATCGGCGGCCTGTGGCTCGCGTTGTTTCTCGGTCAAGTGAAGAAGTACCCATTGCTTCCGCTTCACGACGAGCGCATGGAAGCGGCGCTGGGCACTCACGGCCACGCCAAGGAGGCAGTGGAACATGCATAAGAATCAAGGCGCTTCCCCAAGTTCCAACGGGCCGGGATACGAGACTCAGGATGTCAAAGGAAAGCTGGTCTTCTGGTCGCTGGCCGTACTGACCGTCATCACGATTGCCTGCGTCATCGTAGCCGCGTGGATGTTCGTCGAATTCCAGCAGAAGTTGCCTTCCACCGCCAAAGCGGTACCATCTTTAACCGGAACGGATCGCGTTTTGCCTCCGGAACCGCGCCTGCAAGCGATTCCCCCTCTGGACCTCGCGAAGTACCAGGCCGAGCAAAAGGAAGCGACCACTTCGTACGGCTGGGTCGACAAGACCTCGCAAAAAATCCATATCCCCATCGAGCTCGCAATCGACCTTACGGCGCAACGCGGTCTCCTTCACATTAAGCCGGGCGATCCTTTACCCGCGGTGACGCCACCGCCAAGCAAGGCAACTGCGCCCAGCGCGATCGCACCTGCGCCGCAACCGGCCGCCGCGCCCAGTGCAGGCACCCCATGAAAAACTACAGCTTGACACCTTCGGCATCCAGGACGCTCCGTCTGAGCATGTTCATATCCGCCGTCCTGTTCGCCGTGCTACCAGCAAGCGCCCAGACCATTGGCGCGCCAGCCCCTCCTGACGTCGGTATCGATCAGAAGCTCGGCGCACAAGTCCCCCTGGACTTGACCTTCACGGACGAAAGCGGAAAGACCGTGAAGCTCGCCGACCTGATGAACGGAAAGCCCGTGGTGCTGTCGCTCGTGTATTACGAGTGCCCCATGCTCTGCGGGGAAGTCCTTCAAGGCATGCTCGCCGCCTTCAACAAGATTCCTTTCACCATCGGCGACCAGTACCAGGTGCTGACCGTAAGTTTCAATCCAAAAGAAACACACGAGCTGGCCGTCCTCAAGAAGAAGAACATGCTTGAGCACTACAAGGACACGGCTTCCGGAGCGTCCGGATGGCATTTCCTCACCGGCAATCAGGAGAACATTCAAAAGCTGGCCGATACCGTTGGCTTTGGCTTTCAATACCTTCCCGGTTCCGACCAATATGCCCACGGAAGCGGAATCATGCTCCTGACGCCGGACGGAAGAGTCTCGCACTACTTCTACGGCATCGAGTATCCCGAGTCGGATCTCCGGCTGGGGCTGGTGGACGCTTCCGAGGGAAAAATCGGTTCCCTGGCGGACGCCGTTCTGCTGCTTTGCTACAAGTACGACCCGGCTTCCGGAGCCTATGGACTTGTGATTATGCGCGTGCTCCGGCTTGCCGCCGTGGCGACCGTGCTCGCGATTTCGGCGCTTGTTGGCGGGCTCATTTGGCAGGAAAGACGGCGCAAACGCCGCAACGAAGCAAGCGATTCGACTGCGGTAAAGCCCGCGCTTTCTAGGTGATAGTGATGAACCAAGGCACGAACAGGTATGCGATCAGTCATGCGGGGTTGCAGATAACGAAGGTGTTGTAGAGCGTTGTCATGAATATTTCATTAATCCCAGAATCGGCGTCGACCATTGCTCCCAAGGTGGATCTGCTCTTGTACGTCCTCACGGGCTTGAGCGTATTCTTCTTCCTTGCCGTGGTCCTGATGGTCGCCTTTCTTGCTATTCGATACCGCAAGGGGGCCAAGGTCAATCGTCACCAGGAGGGTCCAGAAAGCAAGGCTCTGGAACTCACGTGGACTATCATCCCCACGATCTTGGCTCTCGCCATCTTCGTTTGGTCGGCGGTCGTCTACTTCGATATCGCGAGAGTCCCCGAGGGGGGGCTTGAGGTCTTGGTCACCGGCAAGCAGTGGATGTGGAAAATCCAGCATCCAAACGGCAAACGAGAGATCAACGAATTGCACGTTCCCCGCGGACAGGCCGTCAAACTCACCATGACCTCGGAAGACGTGATCCACAGCTTCTTCATCCCTGCGTTCCGTATCAAGAAGGACGTCCTTCCGAACCGCTACACGAACATGTGGTTTGAACCGACCAAGACAGGTGTCTTCCACCTGTTCTGTGCCGAATACTGCGGCACCGACCACTCGCGCATGGTGGGCCGCGTCGTCGTCATGGAACCGGAAGACTATCAGCGTTGGCTCGCAGGCGAGTTGACGACTGCCGTCGCGCCCGCATCTTCCGGTGAAAAACTCTTCGCGAAACTGGGCTGCGTCACATGCCATGAAGGCCAGACTCCTCGCGGGCCCGTGCTGGCCGGAGTCTTCGGGTCGACCGTTTCGCTGCAAAGCGGCGAAACGATTACCGTGGACGATAACTACATCCGCGAATCGATCTTGAATCCCCAAGCCAAGCTCGTCGCCGGGTATCCGCCCCTGATGCCCACGTTCCAAAACCAGATCAAAGAGCAGGATTTGTTCACCCTAATCAACTACATCAAGTCGCTGAAAAGCGACGAGAAGAGTGGCAGTCAGTCATGAGCACTATCGCAATCGCACCCGAATCCGCGCTTCCCGCGCGAAAGCACTATCTTAACGTCAAGACCACGCTCGCTTCGTGGCTGCTGACCACCGATCACAAACGCATCGCTATCCTGTACTTGCTCTCCATCTCCGTGTTCTTCGCAGCTGGCGGCTTCTTTGCCGGCCTTATCCGCCTTGAGCTCTTGACCCCAAGGGGAGACCTGCTCGACGCGGATACCTACAATAAGGTATTCACCCTCCACGGGATCATCATGATCTTCTTCTTCCTGATCCCGTCGATTCCCGCCGTCTTGGGCAACTTCCTGGTCCCAATTATGATCGGCGCGAAAGATCTCGCGTTTCCCAAGATCAACCTGCTGAGCTGGTATCTCTATATCATTGGCGGCGTCCTCGCAATCTACGCCCTGATCTCCGGCGGCGTGGATACCGGCTGGACATTCTATACCCCCTACAGCAGCACCTATGCCAAGTCCGAAGTCTTCCTGGCGGTTTCCGCTGCGTTTGTCGCCGGATTCTCGTCCATTCTGACCGGCCTCAACTTCATCGTGACGATTCACAAGATGCGCGCCCCCGGTCTCACGTGGTTCCGCTTGCCGCTCTTCGTTTGGGCTCACTACGCGACCAGCCTCATCCAGATTCTCGGCACTCCCGTCATCGCCATTACCTTGCTGCTGGTCGGGCTTGAGCGTGTCTTTCACTTCGGCATCTTCGATCCCAAGCTCGGCGGCGACCCTGTCCTCTTTCAGCATCTCTTCTGGTTCTATTCGCACCCCGCCGTCTACATCATGATCCTTCCCGGCATGGGCGTTATCAGCGAAGTCATTACCTGCTTTTCGCGCAAACGCGTCTTCGGCTACGAATTCATCGCCTTTTCAAGCTTGGCCATCGCGATCATCGGATTCCTCGTCTGGGGGCACCACATGTTCGTGAGCAGCCAATCCACCTACGCGGGCATGGTCTTCTCCTTGCTGACCTTCCTCGTCGCCGTACCTTCGGCCATCAAAGTTTTCAACTGGACCGCCACCCTCTACAAAGGGGAAATCTCCTTCGAAGCGCCCATGATATTCGCCTTCGGGTTCCTCGGCTTGTTCACCATCGGAGGCTTGACCGGCCTCTTCTTGGGCTCGATGGGCGTGGATGTCCACTTCCACGACACCTACTTCGTGGTGTCTCACTTCCACTACGTCATGGTCGGCGGAATGGTCATGGGATTCCTGTGCGGCATGCACTTCTGGTGGCCCAAGATGACCGGTAAAATGTATCCGCAAAATCTCGCAGTCGTGGCAGCCATTCTCGTGTTCATCGGATTCAATTTCACCTTCTTCCCGCAGTTCATACTCGGCTACTTGGGCATGCCGCGCCGATACCATGAGTACGCCCAGGAATTCCAGATGCTCAACGTTATGTCTACTGCGGGCGCGAGTGTGCTTGGGTTTGGATATCTCCTTCCCGTGCTCTATTTCTCGTGGTCGCTCGTGAAAGGACCTGCGGCCGGTCCCAATCCCTGGAACGCAAAGGGCATCGAATGGCAGGTGCCTTCGCCGCCGTCCACATTCAATTTCGACGAAGGCCGGCCCATTGTGGTCGAAGAAGCATACGCCTATTCAACGGAGGGGTAGCACGTGTCGAGCAGTACGGATAGCCTTGTAGCCCATCACTTCGAGGACATGGAACAGCAGACCGAATCTGCCGTCCTCGGAATGTGGCTCTTCTTGGCGCAGGAAATTATGTTCTTCGGCGGCCTCTTCGCGGCCTACCTCGTCTACCGCTTCAAGTATCCCGAAGCGTGGGCGGCAGGTAGCGAAGAACTCAATATCTACTTGGGCGCATTCAATACCGTCGTCCTCCTCGTAAGCAGTCTTACCATGGCCCTGTCCGTTCACGCCGCGCAGACAGGAAAGAAGAAGCGCCTGATAGGCTTCCTGTTTCTCACGCTGGGCTTGGGCCTCACCTTCTTGGTCGTAAAGTACTTCGAATACAAAGCCAAGTGGGACCACCACCTTATCCCCGGCCCGAACTTCGTCATTCACAGCGCCCTCTGGCCCGATGTCAGTCAAGCCCATTCCCAGCTCTTCTTCGTCATGTACTTCTTCATGACCGGAATGCATGCCCTGCACATGGTCATCGGAGCTGGGCTTCTCATCTGGCTCATCGTTTTGGCCTACCGCGACTATTTCACCCCCCAGCGTTTCATGAAGGTGGAACTTATCGGGTTCTACTGGCATTTCGTCGATATCGTTTGGGTGTTCTTGTTCCCCTTGCTCTATTTGGTTCATCGACACGTATAAACCTGGTTTCGCTCGAATTCGAAGGAGCTTCGTTTCCAATATGTCTCATCATGTAGTTCCTCCAACGGTCTATGTGAAAGCCGCCGTGGCCTTGGCCGTCCTCATGGCCCTCACGATTGTCGCGGCCTTCGTCAACATGGGCTCCATGAACCCGGTGGTCGCCATGACTATTTCCGTCGCGAAGGCCGTGGTCATCGTGCTCTTCTTCATGAACGTCAAGTACAGTTCCCGTCTGACTTGGGTCTTTGTCGGCGGAGGTTTCTTTTGGCTGCTTATCCTCTTCGGCATGCTCATGCCGGACTACGTCTCGCGCAGTTGGGAAAACCAAGGGCAAGCCTGGGAAGTCATTCATCAGACAGTTCCGTCCCACGTGCCCGCGGACCAACCACAACCGCATACCTGATCCCCGTCTTCCCTTATCCGCCTTCCCGCTAAAGCGGCGCTTCCTCTCCACCGAGGCGAACCGCGCCTGGTACGAGTCGCTGCGGTTCGAGGTGGTGGCCCCGGGGTTCCAACTGCCGATGAGTCCGTCCGCGATGAATCCCCTGTTGGATGTGCCTTCGCCGCCTGCGGAGTAGGGGGGGGCCTGGGGCAGATCGACAGACGACTACGGCGACGACTACGGTGGACGATTGGCGCTTCGCTCTCCTCGTAATCCGTAGTCGTCGCCGTAGTCGTCCACCGAAATGTGCGACAAAATGGCCAAGTTACGGACGAGTGCGCCGCGCAAGAATGAGTCAAGCGAAATGAGGGATACGATGATATTTCGAGCTGCCCTGTACCGGTGCGTATCGATTATCACCAGGTCGGTGCTGGCGCTAACCTTCCTTCCCAAAAGTATCC
>JBHEKO010000221.1:0-4404 GCA_041859475.1 Candidatus Hydrogenedentales bacterium | reverse complement strand
GCTTTTCCGCGCGGCGGGCGTGAAATACTTCGCCGAGGCGATCAACGAAGACCGCGGACCCGTCTTCAAGCACGCCGACCCGGAGCTGATTCAGTCGCCGTTCTGGTGGGAATCTCCGGACGGTTCGCGGCTCTTGACGACTTTCACGCGGACCTACTTCCAGGTGTGTCAGATTAGAATGCAGGTAAGCTTGGCGGAGATGGAAAGGACGTTGCCGGTCTTCTTGGGCAAGTTCACGCGCCCCGGTTATCCCTGCGACGCGATCTTCATCAATGGCGGCTTTGTCGACAATACGATCATGACCCCGCACTATGCGGAGGTCGCGGCGGAATGGAATAAGACCTGGGACTTCCCGAAGGTCATTCTCGCAACGCCGGACGAGTACTTCCGTTACGTGGAGGAGAACTTCGGCAATGCGCTGCCCGTGTATCGCGGCGACATGGGCGTGTTCTGGGAAGACGGCGCGGCCTCGTCGGCAAACGAAACTGCGATGGTCCGGTGGGCCAAGGCGGATGTGAGCACGGCGGAGAAGTGGGGTGCGGTGGCCGCGGCGAAAGGGATCGGCGACGACGCAAGTCTCGACACCTACGCATCTGCATGGAAAGAAATCCTCTATTACGACGAGCATACGTGGGGTTCGGCGGTGAGCATCAGCGACCCGAACAATCCGCAGACTTCCGGTCAGTGGGCGCGCAAGGCCGCCTATGCGAGCCGCTCCTTGGAGCAAGGCCGGGCATGGGCGCAGCACGGCGAGAAGGCCCTGTGCGAGTTGGCGCACGCAAACGCCAAGACCGATGGACGCCTGCTGCTCGTGTCCAATCCATTCTCGTGGGAGCGGGATGTCCCCGTGACGATACCCGCGGGTGCGAAGGGCGCTGCCGTGCGCGACAAGGGAACGGGCAGAGCCGTGCTCGCGCAACGCGCCGCGGATGGCGGGCTGTTCTTCGTCGCGTCGAAGGTGCCCCCCATGGGCTATCGCGTCTACGAAGTGTCGTCGAAGAAGGATAGTGTTAAGGGGGTGCTCGCCAAAGACGGCGACGACTTCACGTGGATGACGGCACAGTACCGCCTCCACGTCGACCCCAAGACGGGCGCTTTGGGTCGCGTCACGGACCTCGCCACCGGAAGAGAGTGGGTGGACTCGAAATCGGGCTACGGCCTGAATCAATTCCTCTACGTCACGGGTGGCAACGGCACCGCGATGATCCATCCCAATGCCAAGGAATGCACGGACCTCGCCGTGAATACGCACGAGTCGGCCACCGTGACCCTGGCGGAGAATGGGCCTGCGCGCGCGGTGTTGCACATTCAACGCGGCGGCGGGACGGTCTCGCCGGTGGACACGGATCTCGTAATCCACGCAGACGGAACCCTGGACATCGTGAACGTGATTCACAAGCAGGAGACCTTGGAGAAGGAAGCGGGCTACTTCGTGTTTCCGTTCGGACTGAACGCGCCCGATGAAGCAAAGGCCTATATCGAGCTGCCGTATGGAATCATCGAGGCGGACACGGAGCAGATGCCGGGCGCGTGCCGCGAGTGGTATTGCGTCAACACCTTCGCGGCTACGGGCAACAACACCGGATCGGCGTACGTCGCCGCGCCCGATGCACCGCTCTTCTGTGTGGGCGATATCAACCGCGGACTCTGGCCGAACCGCGTGAACGGCAACCGGCACGTTCTCTACGCGTATGCGTTCAACAACTACTGGCACACGAACTACAAGGCATCGCAGGGCGGCGACATCCGCTGCGCGTTCTCGGTGCGGCTGTCCGACGCCCCATTCGATCCCGTGACGGCCACGAAATTCGGCTGGGCGCGCACGCTCGACATGACGCCAGGGCGTAGCGGCGCGGTCGCGGTCGATGGACGCAGCGGCGCGGCTAAGCAGTCGTTTGTCACGTTGGACAAAGGGCCGGTGCTGCTCGGCGAATTGATTCCCGTCGACGGCGGCGTGCTGGCCCGGCTCTACAACCCGAGCAACGTACGCGCCGAAACGGCGGTTGCGATCCACGGCGTGAAGCCGAAAGCGATCCTGGCAACGGATCTGATTGGCGAAAACGGAAAGCCGTTGGGCACCGATGGCAAGGTTAACGTTCCCGCGCGCGGTATCGCGACGGTGGTGCTCCAGAACAAGTAGCGCGAATCAAGCGCAAGAAATACCCAACGCTGGACGGGGGAGCGTATCGGACAATGGGTCGATACGCTCCCCTCAAGTTTCTTCACCGCTTGATCAGCCACGCCTCCGAGAGGCGCGACATTTGCCGCCAGTTGATCCCGGGCTCGAAGGGCACGTCGAAGGTGATGGTGAGGTGTCCTTCGCGATACGCCCGTCGCGGGATAGGGAATTCTTTCACGTCGCCGACTTCACGCCCGTCTTGCGTGGGGATGAGCCGGACCCCGTTGGCGCGCGGCAAACATGAACTGATGCCCGTGCTTCGAAAGACGTAATCGGCGTTGGGGTCGAGGCCCATGTAGCGAAGACCTTCGGGCCAATCCATCTTGCTGATCCACGACTGGCGCACGCGGCGTTTGCCGTCGTCCCACCACATGAAATCAGGTATGGCGGCGCGGTCGGGATCGAGAAGCGTGTTCGCCTGTTCCGTGCGGATCACATGGTCCGACTGCGCCACGTTGCCGATATCGTCGTAGTAGCTGCCGGGGCCGGGGTGCTCCCACATCGCAAGCTCGCGCAACCGCGCAACCTTGGCATTCTCATCCGGGAGGGCGCGTACTTTCGCCAGTTCGTCTTCCAGCCACCAGCGATTGTTGAGCGGGTAGTCCACGAAATCGAGCACAGCTCCGCGCTCCGCGCCGCTGGCGTGGTATTTCTCGACGCTCGTCTGATATCCAATGGACTGCCAGAGGGCCTCGCACAAGTCCACGACGCGTTGATGTAATTCGGGCCGAACGGGCGCCGTGTCGACGCGCTTCAACGCGGCCAAGGCGGCATCGATAGTCGTATCCGCCCCGACGGTCGCGGCTTCGAGCATCTGCGCGTTTGCTTCTTCTTCAAGCGCCGTCTCGTTGATAAGGCGATGGCGGACATACGCGTCGTAGTAGGCGCGAAGCAGGTTGAGCTGCCAACGCCAATTGCCCGCAAGCTGCGGCGACTTCGCTTCGATCCCTTGCCACAGACCAAGCGTTGCATCCACGGCTCCGTTGGTAGCCAGTGCGCCTTCCCAATTCTCTTCGAGCGCGAAGATACCGTCGGCCGCCGTCTCCGCGACGTCGGGTCCGAAGAACAAGCGGCAATAGTCCATCAGCACTTCGCGCAAGTCTGCCTGCGTGTTCCACCCGAGCGAACTCCACGCCACTTTGTTTACGTCGTCGTGGATTCCGTCGGAATACGTCAAGAAGCCGTTTGTGTACGGTGCAAGGTTGTTGTGAATCAGGCGCGTGAAACGAGGGCGCGGGTTGACCGGTTCGCGGCCCAGCGTCAACGCAAAAGCGGGATCAATCCAAGGGACGGCATACTGTGCGCGCACGACGTGCGTGATGTCGGGATAGTGGCGCAACGCGTACCGCGCGTCCAGGCGCATGCGCGTTTCCGCAATCGGCGGGCTCGACGGGCCCGATACGACGCCGCCCATCCACTTCGGGGCGTGTTCGGCTACCCACTCGTAGAATACATCGACCTGGGCGTCCGTGAAGCCTTGCAACGAGATCCAAACCTTCGCGTTGGGATGGTGCTTGCTCAAACGCTTCGAGACGTCTTCCAAAAAGGGCATCACAAGCTCGGGGGGATTGTCTCCCGGATCGCCGCCTGGAAAAAACACGGCATCAAGGCGTTTCAGCCCTTTGTACAAGTCCTCGTGCTTGTCGAGCTCCTTCGCGCGAAGAGCTGCGTCGTTCAAGTCGAAGTCGGCGGGCGTCCAAATCCAGAAGTCGAGGCCATACGTGTCGCAGCTTGCGCTGATGGCTTGGTCCATCTCGCGGCGCGGCGTAGACCCGACCGTGGGGCGGTCGTCTTGAAGCGGGATCGTCTCAATTGCGTTCGTGCCGAAGAGGGCAAGCTCGCGAATGTACTGATCGTATTGCGCGGGCGTCCACGCATCGTAGGAATTGGCCGCGGCGCGATAGCCAATCTGGTGGCCGCGGAGCGCATACTCGGGCGAGGAGGTTACAGTCAACGGCTGCGCCAGGCTAACGGCCCCCTGACGCCACTCGAGTTTCCGCAGCAAATGGCCCACGCCAAACAGCGCGCCCCGCTTGTCCGCGCCGGCGATCCGGATGATCGTGCGGCCGCCCTCTATCGAGGTTTCAATCCGATACGAATCGGGCGCCGACAATGCCGAATCCGTCCGGGCAATTACGACCGCTACTACCGCGCCGGAATCGGGCAACCTATCGGAGAAGGGCCACTGGATGCCGCTTCGCTTCTCGACCTCCTCAATCAGCACA